>JAZUIR010000054.1:0-8727 GCA_045642305.1 Oscillospiraceae bacterium
AATATTTCATCCAATTCAAGCCTTTGTTTGCAATCAAAAATTTGAAGATGTTTTGCTAATTGAAAACTGCAAACAACTTCTTTTCAGTTTTGTAAAACCAAAAAAATAAAAATCAAACAAAATTTGCCCGATTTTTACAGAAGTCACAAATTATTTCAGCATAACTTAACCAAACCACACGCACTCAAATCACAAACTAGTAACAGTCATCACAACTTGCAGACAAGCAAAGCCTGAACCCGCCACTAAAACACCGACAACCCATCACAACTGCCCATCAATAACAACAGCCTTTCACAAGCAACAACAAAATCAACGTTTAGAAAATTGCGGCGCCTTCCTTGCCTTCTTAAGTCCATATTTCTTACGTTCTTTCATTCGCGGATCACGCGTCAACAACCCAGCCTTCTTCAAAACAAGCCTCAACTCAGGGTTAAAACTCAAAAGAGCCCTAGAAACACCATGCCTTATTGCTCCAGCTTGACCAGAAACCCCACCGCCACAAACATTACAAACCACATCAAACTTACCAGCTGTTTCGGTCAAATTAAACGGCTGCCTAACAACCAACTTCAAAGTTTCCAAACCAAAATATTCATCAATCTGCCTTCCATTAACCTTAACATTACCCGAACCTTCATATAGCCGAACTCGAGCAACCGAATTCTTTCTTCTTCCTGTACCATAATAACACAACTTCGAATCATACATAAAACCTGATCACACTCCCAAACTAAAATTCAAAAACTTCTGGCTTTTGCGCCTCATGACCATGATCACTGCCAAAATAAGTTCGCAAACGCCTCGCCATATTAGCGCCCAAACTGTTGTGCGGCAACATTCCTTCAACCGCCATAGTCATTGCTTTTTGTGGATTCTTCTTCATAAGATCACTATATTTAGTTTCACGGATTCCACCCATCCAGCCGGTATGACGATAGGCCATCTTTTGCTGCAACTTCCTACCTGTTAGCACTGCTTTTTCGCAATTTATGATTATTACATTATCACCGCAATCAACATGAGGAGTAAAACTCGTTTTGTGTTTTCCACGAAGCATGGAAGCTGCCAACGCCGCAACCCTGCCAAGCGACTTGCCTTCAGCATTCAAAATAAACCATTTACGCTCAACTTCTGCAGGCTTTGCCATAAAAGTTTTCATAGATTCTAATTCCTTCCGATTTTGAAATAAATTTTGTTATAATCAACATAATCAAAGTAAACCACCACCACCGCCGCCGTCGTCGTCGTCGTCATCGCCGTTGTAATAACTCTGCCATAATAACACCTATAACGGCTACTCTATAATAATCGACACAATCAACGCAACTCGGAGTCTATTATAACACTAAACATAATGAGATGTCAACAATTTTTTATTTTAATTGCACAACCTGCCTCAAAAGAAAAATTATTAAAAATTTTATATAAACATAAATTTAAAAAACCCAAATTCTAAAAACTACGCAGAATAAAACAATATTTATAAAAATCAATTTCCAATTTATTCATCATTAACAGCAACTAACAAAAACACAATAAAATTAAACCAACTTTGGAGAAAGCGTTTTACCCGACAAAACATGAAAGTGCATATGATCAACCGTTTGCCCTGCCTTCGATCCGCAATTGTTAATAATCCTGAAATTTTCATCCAAGTTCAAATCATTAGCTACCTTGACTATTGCCTCGAAAATATGATCAAAAACAGCAAATTCTCCAAATTCAACAGACGCAACATTTCTAATGTGCTCCTTGCAAATTACCAAAAAATGAACCGGCGCCTGCGGATTAACATCATAAAACGCCAACACATGCTCATCTTCATATAACTTCTTCGCTGAAACCTTCCCATTAACAATATCACAAAATATACAGCTCAAATTAACCTCTCCTTAAAAATATTAATTCAAAATTTGACCAATTTCTTCCAAAAAACCTCGCCGCACAATTTCAAAATCATCTTCATTTTTGACTCCAGCCATGGCAACTTCTTTCCTACCACCGCCCTTAGCATCAATCATATTTGCCAATCTTTTCACTGTTTTTCCTGCATCTAATCCTATCTTAACCACATTTTTGCCATATGCTATAACAAAAACCCGCTTCCCTTCAACGCAAGAACACATCAAAAGCATCAAATTCAAATCCGACGAAATCAAATCTTCACAAAAAGATTTAAGCGATTGGCCAGCAAGCAAACCGGTTAAACAAACAGCCAAATTAAAACCACTATCTTTAAAATTAAGCTGCAAATTTCTTTCAAACTCTCTGCGAACCAATGTTGACCTAAACTTTGTAAGTTCTGCACTAGATCGCCTTAACTCGTCAGCCAAACCTTCAACCCTGCTTGTCGCCAAATTTAAATCATCAACTTTAAGCTTTGCGCACAACAATTCGCCGCCCTTAAAAACATTTTGAACATATTTCAAAGCAGTTAAACCAGTTTTTGCTTCAATTCGTCTAACCCCAGAACCCACCGAAGTTTCACTAACTATTTTGAACAAACCAATCTCACCAGAACTTTCAACATGAGTTCCACCACAAAATTCGGTTGAAAAACCTCCGACATCAACTACCCTAACCTTTTCACCATATTTTTCATCGAACAACGCAACCGCTTTGGTTTTTTTCGCTTCTTCAAGGGCCATTTCAGTAATTTTAACCTCAAGACCCCGCCAAATTGTTTCATTAACCTGTAACTCAATTTGTTCTAATTCAGCCTGTTTCAACGCATCAAAATGGCTAAAATCAAACCTTAACCTATCATAATCAACCAACTGCCCCGCTTGATGAACATGAGCTCCTAAAACATTTTTCAAAACCCTATGCAACAAATGAGCGCATGTGTGATTTCTAGAAATATCTGCTCGCTTTTTCGAATCAACCCTTAAACCAACCCTCACGCCTTCAACCAAATTCTGAGCTTCAATTCTCGCTATATGGCAAAAAATTCCATCTCCCATTTTTTCACAACCTAAAATTTTAGCAACAACCTCACCGTCTTCGTCACTAAAACCAACATTTTCATCAAACCGTTCAACAACCCCGCAATCACCAATCTGACCCCCGCTTTGAGCATAAAACGGAGTCACATCAAAAATCAACAAAGCTTCGTCGCCTTTAACCGCTGTTTTAACTCGCTCACCACCAACAAAAATTGCCTGTAAAATTGCCGTGGTCTCTAATTTTTCGTAACCAACAAAATCACAGCTAAAATCCCCTTCGAGTCTTATTTTTTGCCACGCCTTGCCCGAATTCTTAAGCATAGCATCATTCCGCGCATTCTGCTTTTGCACATCCATCAAATTTTCAAAACCTGCCTCATCAACCTCGAACCCTTCATCACTTGCTAAACTAATTAACAAATCAAACGGCATGCCATGAGTATCACAAAGCTTAAAAGCCTGACTAGCACTAATTTTTTTTTCATTCTTACCAGAAAGATCTGCAATCAACCTCTCAAAAAGCTTAGTTCCATTAATCAAAATTTTCTGAAACCCTTGTTCCTCAGCGCTCAAAACCCGGCTTATTTGATCAAAACCTTCATAAAGCTCAGGGTAGCTTCGTTTGTTCTGATTTGCAACTATCCTCGCCAATTCGCTTAAAAAACCGCTTGAAATTTGCAATTTTTTTGCACTAGTGCATGCGCGTCGAATGAGCCTTCGCAAAACATAACCTCTGCCCTCATTTGAAGGCAACACCCCATCAGATATTAAAAAAACACTGCTACGAACATGATCAGTAATTTTCCTAACCAACATATCTATTTGCTTATTCTTGCCATAACCAACACCAGCCAACTCGCACACTCTCAAAAGCAACTGCTTTATCGAATCAACCTCAAACAAATTATCAACGCCCTGAACTATGCAAGCAAGCCGTTCAAGCCCCATTCCAGTGTCTATGTTTCGTTGCTTCAAACTTGAATAAACCCCGTTTCCTTCGTTGCAATACTGCGAAAAAACCAAATTCCAAAACTCAACAAATCGATCACAACTGCAACCAGGCTCGCAATTTTGCCGACCACAACCAAATTTTTCCCCCCTATCAAAATATATCTCAGAGCAAGGCCCACAAGGCCCGGTGCCAATTTCCCAAAAATTATCATCCTTGCCCAATTTAAAAATATGGCTCGAATCCACACCAACATCATCACGCCAAATTTTTAATGCCTCTTCATCGCTTTCAAAAACAGTAACATATAATTTATCCTGCGGCATAGCTAAAATTTTTGTGATGAACTCCCAGGCAAAATCAATTGCTTCTTTCTTGAAATAATCACCAAACGAAAAATTGCCCAACATTTCAAAAAAAGTTCCATGCCTATCAGTTTTACCCACATTTAGCAGGTCAACCGTTCGAACACATTTTTGGCAGCTTGTCACCCGCCTAGACACAGGCTCTTCCTTGCCCAAAAACCAATTCTTCATCGGAGCCATTCCCGAATTGATTAGCAACAAACTCGATTCACCTTTCTTTGGCACCAACGAAAAACTGCTCAATTTCAAATGATTCTTACTTTCAAAAAAATCTAAAAACTTCTGCCGCAAATCATTCAAACTCGTCCATTCCAAAACATAATCATCTCCTAGATTCTACACAAAACTTTGTTTTAAACAAACCAAAAGCAGGTAAACCTCAACAAAATCGCAGATCTACCCGCACAACCTTAAATTCAACCAACTCTAACCATTAGAAAACTAACCCAAATCAACGCCTTTATCAACCAGCGCATCAACCACATTACCAACAGTTTTGAGCGACTTTGCCTCCTCGTCAGAAATTTTAACACCAAATTCCTTCTCCAGCTGCATCACAAGCTCAACAACATCCAACGAATCGGCTCCCAAATCTTCAACAATTGAAGTCTCTTCTCCAACAATATCATCAGAACTCAAATCCAAATGATTACGCAACACTTCTTCAACCTTTTTTAAAATCTTCGCCTTTTTCTCTACCATAACTATATTAAACCCCCTCATTCATTAAAAATTCCAATTTTTCTGAACTTATTATAACGATTATTCAACAAATTTGCAACGGGCAATTTGCAATTTCGCTTAAATGCCCCAATCAAAAACTCTGTCATATGCTTACAGGTCAATTCAATGTCGTTGTGTGCGCCTCCTTCCGGTTCTGGAATTATTCTATCGGCAACCTCAAAATTTATCAAATCCTCAGCTGTAATTTTCATTATGTTAGCCGCCTTCTCCGCCTTAGACGCGTCGCGCCACAAAATAGAAGCCGCCCCTTGAGGAGATATTACTGAATATACCGCGTTTTCCAAAACCGCTAGCTCGTCGCAAATTCCAATTCCAAGGGCTCCTCCACTGCCTCCTTCCCCGGTTATTATCGCAATAATCGGAGTTTTAAGCCCCATAAACTCCATAATGTTTTGCGCTATCGCCTGACCCTGCCCTCGCTGCTCAGCTTCAACTCCACAAAACGCACCCGGCGTGTCTATTAAACAAACAACTGGCCGACCAAATTTTTCTGCCTGTTTGGCAAGCCGCAAAGCCTTCCTATAGCCTTCAGGATGAACCATAGAAAAATTACTTTTCTTGTTTTGATCAAGCGTTTTGCCTCGAACCGTTGCAATAACAGTGACAGGAAAATTCTTAAACCTTGCAACTCCTGCGGTTACTGCAAAATCATTGCCAAAAAATCGATCACCCTGCATTTCAAAATAATCTTTAAAAATTTCCGAAATGTAGTCAAACACGTTAGGCCTATTTGGATTATGAACAATTTTTAGTCGTTCCCACGCAGTCAATTCAGCCAACTCGGCAACCCTTCTTTCCTATGAATTTTAATCAACTCTTGCAGTTCATCACGCAAATTATCTCGGCTAACTATTCTATCAACAAAACCATGACTCTGCAAAAATTCAGCCGACTGAAACTCATCGGGCAATCGTTGTCTAATAGTTTGCTCAATAACTCGCCTGCCAGCAAAACCAACCAAAACCTTAGGTTCTGCTAAAATAACATCACCCAGCGACGCAAACGAAGCAGTCACCCCGCCGGTTGTTGGATCGGTCAGAACAGTGCAGTAGAAAAGCCCGGCTTTTGAATGATTCAAAACAGCACCTGAAGTTTTTGCCATCTGCATGAGCGACACAATTCCTTCCTGCATTCGAGCTCCTCCGCTTGCCGCAAACACCACAACAGCAAGCTTTTTTTCAATTGCTCTCTCGAAGGCACGCGTTATTTTTTCGCCAACCACCGAACCCATAGACGCCATAAAAAAATGAGAATCCATAACTACTAAAACGCAACTTTCGCCCCTAATTTTGCAATAACCCGTAACAACAGCTTCCTTCAAACCTGTGCTTTCAACAAAACTTTTAAGCTTTTCCTCATAACCCGGAAAATCAACTACATTAACCGAAGTGAGCCCAGAATTAAATTCTTCAAAACTGCCTTCGTCTGCAGTTATTTTTATTCGCTGTTTCGCCGTTATTCTTGAATGATAGGAACAATTAGTGCACACCCAAAGCGCCTGCTCAAATTCTTCTTTAAAAATGTAATGCTGGCAACGAGGACATCTAAAAATTAAACCATCAGGAATATTGTGTCTAAACTTTTTAGGTTTGCTCTTATTGCCATTTATTCTCGTCTTAACTATTTTAAATATGTCGCTCATAACTTTTGCCCTTTCAATTCTAAATCAATAACGCCATAACAACCAAGCCGCTGAACCTAACCTTGCTCAGGCCATCATAACTCAAACCCTTCAAAACCCCTAGTCTAATAACCTAACCGTTCTAGAAAATTTATGTCAACATTTCCTGTGACAAAATCAGGATGTCGCAAAATTTGAAGCTGAAAATCGATGTTTGTTTCTATGCCAACCACCAAAAACTCGGCCAACGCAACAATCATCTTAGCGATAGCTTCCTTTCGAGTCGGCGCATGAGCCATAACCTTTGCAATCATACTATCATAGTTAGGCAAAACCGTGTAACCAGCGTATATTGCATTGTCAACCCGAATTCCATTACCACAAGGCACATAAAGCTCTTCAATTTTCCCAGGCGACGGCATAAAATTTTTGGAAGGGTCTTCAGCGTTAATTCTACATTCTATGCTGTGACCACTAAGTTTTATGGAACTTTGACTTAAACCCAATTTTTGCCCACTCGCAATTTTAATTTGACTCTGTACCAAATCAACTCCAGTTTCCAACTCTGTTATGCCGTGTTCAACCTGAATTCGTGTGTTCATTTCCATAAAATAAAAATTATTGTTCTGATCAAGCAAAAACTCAACGGTTCCTGCGTTACAATAACCACAAGCCTTTGCCGCCTTAACCGCCGACTCACCAAGTTTTTTCCGAAGATCTTCTCCAACAGCCGGGCTTGGCGATTCTTCAATAAGCTTTTGATTACGCCGCTGAATCGAGCAATCTCGTTCCCCCAAATGAATCACATTGCCAAATTCATCCGCCAAAATTTGAATTTCAACATGACGCGGTTTTTCAATAAACTTTTCAACATATAAACCTGGGTTACCAAAAAACGACTGCGCCTCTAACGAAGCAAGTTCCATCGCCTTTTGCAGCTCATTTCTGCTTCGCACTATTCTGATGCCTTTACCGCCACCGCCAGCCGTTGCCTTAACCAAAACCGGGTAACCTATTTCTTCTGCAATTTTTTGCGCTTCCTCAAAGCTTGTAACCACTCCCTTCGAACCTAAAATAACCGGAACACCGGCGTCTGCCACAGTTTGTTTCGCCACTGCCTTGTCTCCCAGCATTTCAATTGCCCTATACGATGGCCCAATAAATTTTAAGCCAAACGCTTCGCACATTTTAGCAAACTTGCTGTTTTCTGATAAAAAACCAAACCCCGCATGAATCGCCTGAGCTCCCGTATTTTCGCAAGCTGCAAAAATCGCGTTCATATTTAAATAGCTCTTCGCAGCCTGGACCGGGCCAACGCAAATTGCCTCATCTGCCAACTGAACATGAAGCGAGTCCCTATCCGCCTGTGAATATATTGCCACAGTTTCAACACCAAGCTCACGACACGCATGAATTATTCTAACGGCTATTTCCCCACGATTAGCTATCAAAATTTTGTTAAACAACCCCAAACTTCACCTCCAAACTTTCAATCTGAAAATTCAAAACAACCCAACCTTTAAACTAAGAGCCGTCCTTTAAAGCAAACATTAGCCTGGCCTCAACAGCAATCTTTCCGCCAACCAACGCTCTTGCCTTTGCAAAACCAACAGACCCTCGAACGCTTTCAACTTCAACCACCAACTCAAGCTCATCTCCAGGCAAAACCTGTGCCTTAAACCTGGCCTTATCTATGCCGCCAAAAAGCGCAATTTTGCCCCTATGTTCATTAACCGAAAGAATACAAACCGCCCCAGCTTGAGCCAACATTTCAATGGTTAAAACCCCAGGTTGCACAGCACAGGAGGGAAAATGACCCCTAAACCACGGCTCATCAAACATAAGCTTTTTGAAAGCCACCACACGCCTGCCAGGCTACAACTCAGTGACGCGATCTATTAACAAAAACGGCTCCCTATGAGGAATAATTTTTTTAATTTGTTCTAAATTCAAAGTTTTCAATTTAAAATCAGCTCCTACATTAACTAAATTTAAAAATTTTAACCTGCTGCACTCCCCATAAAAAATCAACCTACCTGCTAAAAATATTTACGCTAAAATAAACACTAAAATCACAACCAACAAATCGAAACTTTTGCC
>JAZUIR010000055.1:0-9095 GCA_045642305.1 Oscillospiraceae bacterium
AAATTACAAAAATTCATATTATAGAAACATGATATAAATTTTTTAAGGAGTTAAATTCTGATGAAAAAACAATGCGCAATAATTTTAGCTGCCGGTAAAGGCACTAGAATGAAAAATTCAAACAAACCTAAAGCTCTTAATGAGGTTTTGTTTGAACCAATAATCGATTTAGTATTAAACGCTTGCAAAAATTTTGATCATAAGAAAACTTGTGTAGTTGTTAACGCTGAAACAGACTTAATAAAAAACCATATAAAAGACAGAGCAGTTTTTGCCATTCAAAACCAGGCCAAAGGCACCGCGCACGCTGTTATGTGCGCAAAAAATTTTTTAGAAGACAACATAAACTACAACGTTTTCGTATGCTGCGGCGACTCACCCCTCATGGATAGCACAACAATCGAACAAGCTCGCCAACTTCATGAACAAAAAAACGCCAGCGCCACAATTATTTCAACAGAACTTAAAAACTGCAACGGATATGGTAGAATAATTCGAAGCAAAAATAATGAAAATCTTATTAAAATAGTTGAAGACAAAGACGCTAACCTAAATGAAAAAGAGGTTAACGAAATAAATTCAGGCGCCTATTGGTTCAACGTAAGAAAACTTCTGCAAACTCTAAACAAAATTCAAAATAACAACTCAAACAATGAATATTACTTAACAGATGCAATAGAAATTTTACTAGCTAACCACAACAATATTGAAATATTTAAAACCCAAAACTCAGAATTTTGCCTCGGCGCTAACACAAAAGAACAACTCATGGAAATCAATGAAATCCTCAGACTCAAAACAATACGCAATCTGATAAAAAACGACGTAGAAATTTTATGCACCGACGGAATAATAATATCTCAAAACGTTGAAATAAAACCAAAAACCACAATTTTGCCAGGCACAATAATATCAAAAAACTCAATCATTGGATCAAATTGCAAAATTGGCCCAAATTCCGTAATTGAAAATAGCATAATAGGAGATAATTGCACAATAAACAGCAGCCAAGTATATGAAAGTAAAATAGAAGATTTTGTAAAAATTGGTCCATTCTGTCATATAAGACCGAACAGCAAAATTCTAAGCCAGGTTAAAATCGGTGATTTTGTTGAAATAAAAAACTCTAAACTAGGCGAAGGAACCCAAGTATCACACTTAACCTACATCGGCGACAGCGACGTTGGAAAAAACGTCAATTTCGGTTGCGGCGTCGTGACAACGAACTTTGATGGAGTCAACAAAAACAAATGTGAAATTAAAGACGGTGCGTTCCTTGGTTGCAACACAAATTTAATAGCTCCTGTAAAAATAGGACAAAACGCCTATACAGGAGCCGGGTCAACCATAACCAAAAACGTGCCTGACTATGCACTCGGGATCGAACGAACAAGACAAATAAACTTAAAAGATTTTTCAAAAACAAAACTCGCGGGCAGAAAACTTAAGTTTAATCAAAAATCAAAAAATAATTCCACTAAAAAACCACAAATCTAACCACTTAAAAACTTCCCTATTGAGTTTTCTACGCCAACTTTATAAAACTTACAACAAACAACAATCAAACTTCAAACAACAGAAACCGATCAACTTCTGCTATATTTAAAATATTTTTTTGCAAAATATGCAACAGACAAAAGCAAAATCCAACCTAAAAACACAAAAATAGAAGTTTTAAACGTTTTTTCAAAATAACAAGCACAAACCAAAAACCCTATAAAAGATAAACCAATATAGTTCGTTAACGGAAACATGAGTGATCTATATTTCAAATTTAAAACCTGTTCCTCAGTCAAACATTTCCTAAACTTTATTTGAGTTACCAAAATTACGGCCCATATGAAAAATCCCGCTATTCCACACATACTGAACACCAACTGAAACGCGTCGCTTGGAAAAATAAAATATAAAACAACACCAATCAACATAAAAAACACAGAAAACAAAACCGAAAACACAGGAATCTTCTTAGAATTCAACTTCCCAACGAATTTAGGAGCATTTTTTTGTCGCTGCAAAGTCAACATCATTCTGCTTGAACTAAAAATTCCACTATTGCATGCCGATAACGCAGCAGTCAGAACCACAAAATTTATTATTCCAGCAGCAGATTTTAAACCAATTTTATTGAATGTGAGCACAAAAGGACTAACTTTAGGGTCCATTTTATTCCACGGAAACAACGACATTATAACCAACATAGAACCAATATAGAAAATCAAAATCCTAAACAAAACAGTGTTTATAGCTCGAGGCAAGTTCTTGCTCGGGTTTTCTGTTTCACCTGCAGTCAAACCAATAGATTCAACCCCAATGAAAGAAACCGCAACCGGACCTACTGCAAAAAGTGTTGCAACAATTCCTTTCGGAAAAAAACCACCGTGAACCCACAAATTAAAAAATCCTACACCAGAAAAATTACTTTCTGATCCAGCAAAATATGCATAAGCTATTATGGCAAAACCTACAACAATCAACGCCATAATAGTCACAACCTTGATTATGGAAAACCAAAACTCGATTTCACCAAACAACCTAACATTTATCAAATTAACTAACGTTAACGTAACCAAGGCCAAAAGAGCCCAAATCCAGCCAGGAACATCTTCAAACCAAAACTTCATATAGTTGCCAACTGCCGTTATTTCAGCCATGACACCAGCACCCCATAAAAACCAGTAACTCCAACCAGTTAAATAACCCATAAAATTACCTAAATAGTCATTAGCATAAGTGCTAAACGAGCCAGAAACTGGCTTAAAAACCGCCATCTCACCCAGAGAACGCAAAATTAAATATACTAAAACCCCAACAACCATATAAGCAAATAACACAGAAGGACCGGCCATTTGAATCATCTTCGCAGAAGCCAAAAAAATGCCAACTCCAACAGAACCACCAATTGCAATCATTTGGATGTGACGCGACTTTAAACTCCTATTTAAACCCTCAGAACCCCTATTTTCAACATTTTCTACAACACTTTCATTACTACCTACATCACGCAATTTTAATCAAACTCCTCAAAAATATATACATGTATAAAAATTATAAGCTAACAGTTACTTAACATCAAAACTCAACTTAACCAAATGGAAACTTTTCTTGCCTTTTTTTATTCTAACTCCATCTTTAAAGCTCGACAACTCTAAAAAATCATTTTCATCCACCACTTTTTTAGAATTAATTTCCAATCCACCTTGCCTAACAAGCTGCCGCGCCTGAGAATTAGAAGCACAAAGCCCACAATAAACCAGCAAATTTAAAACTCCAACCCTACCATCAACAAACTTTGACTCATCTAAAAACGTCGTTGGCATATTCTGATCATTTTCACCTAAACCAAACAACGATCTTGAAGTATGCAACACTCTTTGCGCAGCTTCTTCACCATGAACCAGTTTAGTCACCTCAAAAGCCAAAGTCTCCTTAGCCTCATTAAACTTCTGCCCAGTCCACTCCTTCATCTTATCTATTTCGCTCATTGGAACAAATGTTAGAAGCTTCAAACAATTTAAAACATCAGCATCATCAACATTACGCCAATATTGAAAAAAATCAAACACACTGCACTTGTTCTCATCAAGCCATAAAGCACCATTTTGAGTCTTACCCATCTTGACTCCTTCTTTTGTGGTGAGTAAAGTGAAAGTTAAACCGCAAACCTGAACATTCTCAACTTTGCGAACTAGCTCAACACCACCCAAAATGTTACTCCACTGATCATCACCACCCACCTGAACAGTGCAATCATAATCTTTAAAAAGCCTCAGAAAGTCGTAGCTTTGCATTACCATATAGTTGAACTCCATAAACGACAGCCCGCGCTCCATTCGCGACTTAAAACATTGCGCCGATAACATTCTATTAACCGAAAAATGAACCCCAACATCACGCAAAAACGAAATATAACGCATGTCTAAAAACCAATCACCATTTTTCGACAAAACAGCCCTGCCATCGTTAAAATCTATGAACTTCGAAATCTGTTTCTTGAAAATCTCAGCATTTTTATCAATAGTGTTCCTATCAAGCATCTGCCTCATGTCAGTTTTTCCTGTCGGATCACCAATCATCGCGGTTGCTGTTCCAAGCAAAACTATAGGAACATTACCAGCATCCTGCAAACGCTTCATAACTATACACTGAAGCAGATGGCCAACATGTAGGCTGTCAGCCGTTGCATCAAAACCAATATAGAACTTACAACCTCCCCTGTTCAACTTAGATCTCACAAGCTCTTCATTGGTTGTTTGAGCAATAAAACCACGCTCTTTCAAAGTCTCAAAAACACCCAACCAAATTCACATCTTTTCCTATATATAAATTCCTAATGTAAATTTTTATTAAATGATCAAAACCAACTAAATCCTCGGCTAGAATATCATATTTTAAAAATTAAGTCAAGCAAATATTTAATAATTATAGACAAACTTTGAGTTCTATATTAAAATTTAGCCATGATTAAAAAAATGGAAAAAATCAAAATCCTAATAAAAATTTTAAAAAATCTATATCCTCAAACCAGGTGCATGCTAAAATTCAAAAACCCACATGAGCTACTAATTGCAACCCGATTAAGCGCCCAATGCACCGACAAAAAAGTTAATGAGATAACAAAAGTTTTGTTTAAAAAATTCGATTCGCTAAATCTGCTAGCAAATGCTAATCTAACCGAAATATATGAAATAATTCGGCCTTGTGGCATGGGAAATAAAAAAGCTAATGACATAATCAACATATGCAAAAAGCTAATTGAAAATTTTGATTCAAAAATTCCAAACACAATGACGCAACTTCTAACACTTCCAGGGGTTGGCCGAAAAACTGCAAACCTCATTTTGGCAACTCTCTTCAACATCCCAACAATTATTGTTGACACACATGTTATAAAAATTAGCAACCGCCTAGGATTAGTGCACACCAAAAACCCAAAAAAAATTGAGTTCGAACTTACAAAAACTGTTCCACCAAGCGAATCAATAAATCTCTGTCACAGGTTAGTTCAATTCGGACGCGATTTTTGCACTGCACAAAATCCAAAATGCAAAAAATGCCCTATAAGAAATCTATGCTGCAAAAAAATCATTGATAAAATAAAAAAAAATAGCATATGATTAATCATAATTTTAATGCTTTTCGAACTTAGAAGGTGTTAATAGTGGCTAAAATCAAAAAAACCAGAATAAAAAACAAACAAAAGAAAATAAAAAAAAAATTCTAATAGCCATAACAATAATCTTGTTAATTTTTCTGCATGTAGACAAACAAATAAAACCAAAAATAATCGAAATATGTAATTTCCAAATAAACCAATTTGCCTGCAATCAAATCAGCGAAGCAATGACACAAGCACTCGATGAAACAGGCTATGACTACAACGACTACGTCACACTCCAAACCGGTTCAAACAATGAAGTTCTAGCGGTTCAAACCAACGCAAAACGAATAACCGATGTTAATAATGCTATAACCAATAAGGTGAACAAGGCAATTTCAAAATTTGATTCTCAAAAAATATACATACATCTAGGCACTATATCAGGAATCAATTTTTTATCGGGAAGAGGGCCAAAAATTCCTATTAAACTAATATCTAAAGGCATATCGAACTCAAAAATAATAAGTAAATTGGAAGAAGCTGGGATAAACCAAACCCTACATAAAATTCGCATATTGATAACCGCAGATATAGCCGGTTTCTTCGCAGGTTTCACAACAAATGTTAAAACAACCTCAGAATGTGTCCTATCAGAATCATTAATTGTAGGTTCTATTCCAAGCAGCTACACCAAAATCGATTTAAAAAACCCACAAACAATTGATAGTAAATAATTTTTTAAAAAAACATTAAACAAAAACTAAATTAATTATATATTTTTTAGTTGCAACCATTTTTTTGCCTAAATTAACTCTAAACCAAATTGATTAATAAACAGTTTCATCTAACTTGAAATTTGACAAAAACTTTAATCAAATAAAAAACGCAAAACATACTACATCAGAAAACATAAAATTTTACGGAAATTAAAACAAATAAACATATCCTCAAAAACCAAAAAACCTCAAACTTTAATGAATTGTCTTAAATTATATCTATTAAAATTTAACTGCAAGTTTTCCATCAACAAAATCAACAACAAGCTCACTAAACTTCTGCGGATTTTCTTTCAAAATAGTTGTTGCTATTTCAGTTTCCACAGTTTTTTGCAAAAATCGTTTTAAAGGCCTAGCGCCATAGCTCGGATCATAACCATTTTCTATAACATAATCCTTTGCAGCCTGTGTTAAAACACAACTCAAACCCTGCTGAGCAAGCTTTTTGTTCAAATTATTGATTTGTATATTCAAAATCTGCGCAATCATAATTTTAGTCAATGGCTTATATAAAACTATCTCATCTAACCTGTTCAAAAATTCAGGTTTAAAAAACTTCTTGAGCAAAACTTCAATTTCATTTCTAACACCTTCCAATATACTACCATCACTAGAAATTCCACTAAGCAAAACATCAGACCCCAAATTTGACGTTAAAACTATTATTGTGTTTTTAAAATCAACCTTATGGTTTTGCGAATCGGTTAATATTCCATCATCTAAAATTTGCAGCAACAGATTAAAAACATCAGGATGAGCCTTCTCAACCTCATCAAACAACACAACACAATAGGGCTTTTGCCTAACTGCCGTTGTTAATTGCCCTCCTTCCTCATAGCCCACATAACCCGGAGGCGCACCAATCAACCTACTAACAGAGTATTTTTCCATATATTCGGTCATGTCGATTCTAATCATGTTGTTTTCATCATCAAACAAATTTTCAGCCAAGGTTTTTGCAAGCTCAGTTTTGCCAACTCCAGTCGGCCCCAAAAACAAAAACGAACCAATCGGCCTATTCGGGTCTTTAACACCGGCTCTCGACCTAATTATGGCATTTGAAATTTTTTCGACAGCTTCATCCTGACCTATAACTCTTTTATGAAGAATTTCAGAAAGCTTCAAAATTTTTTCCTTTTCGCTTTCCATCAACTTCGAAGTTGGAATCTTTGTCCAACGTTCAACAATTTGTGCGACCTCTTCTTCAGTGACCTTATCTCTTAGCAATGTTCTGTTTTCAACAGCCTTTTTTGCCAATTCTTCCTCATCAGCAATTTCCTTTTCAAGTTGCGGCAACCTACCATATTTTAATTCTGCCGCTTTATTTAAATCATAGTTTTGCTGAGCGCGTTCTATTTGCGCATTTAAATTGTCACGTTCTTCTTTAAGTTTTTTGATTTTTTCGATTGCAGCCTTCTCTCCTTCCCATTTGAGCTTCAAACTTTCAAATTCTTCGCGCAAACCCGCAAGCTCTTTTTGAGTTTTTTGAAGTTGCATTTTAGCTGACTCATCAGTTTCTTTTTTCAAAGCAGCCTGAGCAATTTCTTTTTGAATAATTTTGCGTTGAATAACATCAAGCTCAATCGGCATGGAATCGATTTCGCTTCGAATCATAGCACAAGCTTCATCAATCAAATCAATTGCCTTGTCAGGCAAAAACCTATCGGTTATATATCGACTTGATAGAGTAGCAGCAGCAATAATCGCCTGATCTTGAATGGTGACGCCGTGAAAAATTTCATAACGACTCTTAAGCCCTCTCAAAATTGCTATCGTATCCTCAACAGTAGGTTCGCTAACCAAAACATGTTGAAAACGTCGCTCTAAAGCAGGGTCTTTTTCAATATATTTTCTATATTCATCAAGAGTTGTTGCTCCAATGCAGTGAAGTTCACCTCGTGCCAAAGCAGGCTTAAGCAAATTCCCAGCATCCATAGCTCCATCAGTTTTACCAGCTCCAACTATTGTGTGGAGTTCATCAATAAACATTAAAATTTTCCCATCAGACTTTCTAATCTCTGTTAAAACAGCCTTCAAACGTTCTTCAAACTCACCCCTAAACTTGGCTCCAGCAATTAACGACCCCAAATCAAGAGAAAAAACCACCTTATTTTTTAATGAATTCGGAACATCTCCACGAACAATTCTTTGCGCTAAACCTTCAGCTACTGCAGTTTTTCCAACCCCAGGCTCACCAATTAAACAAGGGTTGTTTTTAGTTTTTCTTGAAAGAATTCTTATAACATTGCGGATTTCTTCATCCCGACCAATAACCGGATCAAGCTTGTTTTGCTTAGCTAATTCAACCAAATTTGTTCCATATTTTTCAAGAGCGTTAAAAACCATTTCCGGATTTTTTGTAGTCACCTTAAAATTCCCCCTAACCTGCAAAAGTGTTTTTAAAAACCCTTCTCTGTCTATTTTAAATTTGTTCAAAACTTCAAGAACACTTCCTGGTTTTTGCAAAATAGCCAAAAAAATATGCTCCACAGAAACAAATTCATCTTTCATAGAATCGGCAATCTGCTCACACAAATTTAAAACTTCACCAACCCCAGCTTCAACATATAGGTTTTCACCATTGCTAGAAACACTCCCCATTTTAGGTAGATTATCTATTTCTGATTTCAAAACTTCAACTAACCCATCAACATCCACCTTTTGCTTGCTTAAAACATTCTTAATTAAGCCATCCTGCTGAGAAACAAGTGCCAAGGTTAAATGAAAAATTCCTAAACCAGAATTTTTGTTTTGAATAACCAGCTCTTGCGCCTGCTGCAACGCCTCAGCAGATTTTGTTGTTAACCTATCAACATTCATTCTCTCAACCTCCAGTCAAACTTTTTTCAGTTTAGCGTAATTGGCCATAACTTTTTTTTTGCCCACTTTATCAAAATCAATTTCAACTAAATTATCATTTCCCATCGGAACAATCAAACAAACCCTGCCTTTACCAAAAATAGCATGAACCACCAAATCACCTATAGCTAAATCTATAGCATCAACAACATCTGTTTTCTGTGATCTACCTTCATTGATTCTAACCCTGAATTTGTTATCCTTTTCCAAATAGTTCGAAACTTTTTTAATTTCCCTATTGCGAACCTCCTTAAACTCGATAGGAATCTCATTCAAAAATCTTGATGATTTGCAATAACGCGTAGAACCAAAAATTAATCTCTGCATAGCACTAATCAAAAACAACTTTTGCCTAGCAC
>JAZUIR010000056.1:0-7509 GCA_045642305.1 Oscillospiraceae bacterium
GATATAATCGAAACTATAGAATGTTAGTGAAATTTTAAGTTTAGTTTAAAATTATAGGAGTGAAAAATAATATGAACAATGCTGGTGGTGAAAATATATTTTTGCTGTTAAACACTCTTCTTCTTATGTTTATTCTAACTTATTTTGTTTTGATTCGACCTAGACGCAAGAAAGAAAAAGAAATGGAACAATTACGAGGTAATTTGGTTGTTGGCGATGTTGTAACCACAATTGGAGGAATAGTTGGAATTGTTGTTTCAATTAAAGAAGATGGAGTGACCTTAGAAACAGGCAGCGATAGGAACAAAATAAGAATAAAAAAATGGGCTATTCAAAGTGTTGAGAATCTGGAAAAAGCCGATGCAAATTTAAGTTCTGAAGAAAAAAATAAGAATTTAAATGATAAATAAATTTTAAATTAAAATTAAAAAATAGAAGGTCACATAAAAATTTGGGATAAAAAACAGCCTGATTAGAAAATGTTTAGGTTGTTTTTTTGTCTATCTGGTTTAAATTTTTCAAGTATTTCAGTTTGTTGAACTTAAATTCTTCTGTTTTTAAATATATTTTAGTTTTGTTGTTTACATTTATAAACCTAACAGCCTTTTCGGTGAGTTTTAAAAAACATCCGTCAACTTTAGTTAAATATTTTTTAAAAATTAGTTGATTAATGCAAACTTTCAGAGTTGGAATAGAAACTTTTTTTAATTTTCCAAAAGTTTTATTATTTTTATAGATTTTGTTTAAAAACCATTTCCCCTTTAAAATTTTAATAATTATTTTAGTGTTTACTAATTTGTTTATTTCGGCTAAACTTCTAAAAATTTCCCGAGCAATAAAACTACAATCAAAAAAATTTCTTTCACAATTTCCACAAAAATAACAAACTTCACTATTTTTTAGTTTTTCGCCAAAATAACTTAAAATTTGATTCCTATAGCAAAAATCGCTTCTGCAATATTTTACAATATTTTCTAGTTTTTCATAGTTTTTTCTCCTAAACCAATCAAACTGTTCTTGTGTTAGATTTTCTTTTTTATTATTATCAATAAAAAATTTGTTAACCTCAACATCTGATTCAGAAAATATCATAAAACATTTTGCAAATTTTCCATCTCTGCCGGCTCTTCCTGTTTCTTGATAGTAATCTTCCAAGCTTTTTGGCATGTTAAAATGCACGACATTACGAACATCTTTTTTGTCTATGCCCATTCCGAAAGCGTTTGTTGCTATAAGCACGCTTACCTTACCATTCAAAAATTTGTCCTGATTTCGTTTTCTAAGTTCATGACTTAATCCTGCATGATATTTTGTCGCTTTAAATCCTTTTTTTAAAAATATTAAAAATAAGCATTCAACAATTTGTTGTGTTTGACAATATATTATAGTGCTTTCGTTTTTGATTATTTTAAATATTTTAAAAAGCATATTGATTTTATAATTTTCATTAACTTTAAAAACTTCAAAAAACAAATTTTTCCGTTCAAATCCACTTATTGAAACGAAGGGATTTTTTAGTTTTAGTAGTTGAGTTATCTTAACAATAGAATCAGAATTTGCAGTTGCAGTGAAAACAGCAAAAGTTGGCCTGTAGTTTAAATTTTTAAAAAACTGTGCTATTTGTAAATAACTTGGTCTAAACCCCATCCCCCACTGTAGGACACAATGAGCTTCATCAACAACAACCAAGCTTATCTTAATCTTTCTTATAAATTCAAAAAAACCTTTCGAATTCAAACGTTCTGGAGCAATATATATTATTTTATATCGGCCTTTTATTGTATCGTTCATGGTTTTTTTAATCTTACCAGTGGTGAGACTCTGATTTAGAAATGTTGCTTTTATTTTTAGTTTATGTAAGCTGTCAACCTGATCTTTCATGAGTGAAATCAACGGTGACAAAACGATTGTTATTCCTTCAAACAACAAAGCCGGCAATTGAAAACAAATCGATTTCCCTGCTCCAGTTGGCATAACAGCAAAAACATCGCGTCCTTGCAAAATTGTGTTTACGATTTTTTCTTGATCAGGCCTAAAATTTTTATAGTTAAAAACCTCATTCAAAATTTTTCTAACCAAATTGTTTTCCAGCAAAACCTTCTATTTCCTCTAACCCTTCTAAAATTTCGTTTTTTGAAAAATTTTGTTTTTTTAAATAATCTTCATCAAACTCATTCAATTTCAAATAAAACCATAATGCGACCTGTAAAACATTATGATTTTTGCTACTATCTTCGATTTTATAAAACAGCAGATTCTTAGCCTCACAAATTTTTTTATTGTTAATTAAAAGTTCCAGTTCATTTTTTAAAACTGCAGCGTCTCCCAAAAATTTATATTCATCATATTTGAAATCATCTAAATTTTTATTAAACAACATTAAGCATAGCATTCTAAAAATCATTTCCATTTGTTCCACAAAATATTCTCTTTTTAACATTTAAAAAACCTCCCAAAATTTTTTAATAAACTAAAACAAACTTATTTGGCTGGTTTTAGGTAAATCACTAAGAGCTCCCATATTATTTAGAGATTCAATCACGGTTTTTGAAATTCCAGTTTTATAAGTCAAATCTTCAACCGACAAAAATTTATTCTTTTTTGCAGCTTCCTGTAAACTGTTTGCTGCTGTTTGACCAAGCCCTTTAATTGAACAAAACGGCAACCTTATTTTTCCGTTTTCTATAACATATTTGCTCGCGTTTGATTTATACAAATCAACAGGCAAAAACTCAAACTTTCTACTCAAATATTCATTTGCAACTAATAGAATTTCTAGAATTTCGTTTTCTTTAAATGAACGTTCGTTGTTTTTTGCAATTAAATTTTCAATTTTTTGCCTAACTTTAGCCTTACCTTGAACAACAGTAACCGAATCAAAATCACCTCCACGCACAGTGAAATAGGTGCAGTAATATGCTAAAGGCTCATATATTTTAAACCAACCAAGCCTTATTGCCGCAATAACATAGGCTGCAGCATGAGCCTTAGGAAACATATATTTAATTTTCATGCAGCTTTCAATAAACCAATCAGCAATATTATGTTTCTTAAGTTCGTTTAAATGTTCATCGGTTAGAAGCTCGCTTGCCTTGCCTTTACGCACAATTTCCATTATTTTGAAGGCAAGTTCGGGTTTAACTCCCTTAGCAATTAAAAAATTCATTATGCTATCACGCGTTCCTATTACTTCACTAATTGAACAAATCTTTTTTTTAATTAATTCTTGTGCATTTCCTAGCCAAACGTTCGTTCCGTGTGATAGGCCTGAAATTTGAAGCAAATCGGAAAAACATTTTGGCTGAGCTTCAATAAGCATTTGTCTAACGAAATTTGTTCCCATTTCGGGAAGTGAAAGTGTTCCAGTTTTGCTATATATTTCACTAGAATCAACACCCAAAGCTTCTGTTGAGGTGAACAAACTAATTATTTTTTTATCACTCATGTTTATTTGTTCGATTTTTTTGTTGGTTAAATTTTCAAGCATCCTATACATTGTAGGAACATCATGTCCAAGTAAATCTAATTTCAAAATGGTGTCGTGAAGCGAATTAAAGTCAAAATGAGTTGTTACAATATTATTTAACCCATCATCTGCTGGATGCTGAACAGGAGTGAAATCAAAAATTTCAAATGTCGATGGAACAACAATCATTCCGCCTGGGTGTTGACCTGTGGTCCGTTTTATTCCCTCACAACCTTTTGCAAGCCAACGTTTATGGGCTTTGCTAACGTTTAGTTGATTTTCCTCAACAAACTTTAGAACAAAACCAAAAGCAGTTTTTGTGGCAATCGATGAAATAGTGCCTGCTTTAAAAACATAATCTTTTCCGAAAAGTTTTTCAGTATATTTATGAATTCTAGACTGGTATTCACCAGAAAAATTCAAATCTATATCTGGTGCTTTGTCACCATGAAACCCTAAAAAAGTTTCAAATGGAATGTTTTGACCATCGCGTTTCAAGTTTTTTTTGCAATTGGGGCAAATTTTTTCAGGCAGATCAAAACCAGAATCAACCTTATCGTTTTTAACAAATTCACTATATTTACAGTTTTCACAAATATAGTGGGCACAAAGTGGGTTAACTTCAGTTATTCCAACCAAAAACGCAACAAACGACGACCCAACCGAACCTCTTGATCCGACTAAATAGCCGTCACTAATCGATTTTTCAACTAATTTTTGGGCTATAACATATAGAACCGCAAAACCATGTTTTATTATTGCTTTGAGTTCTTTATCAAGTCGTTTTTCAACAATTTCAGGCAATTTTTCGCCATATGTTTGTTTTGCTCTCGCCGTTGCAATTTGCTTGAGGTTTTCATCAGACTCATCGATTTTAGGACTATAGGTTCCATAAGGAATTGGCCTTATGTCGTAATCTATCATGTTGCTAATTTTTTTAGGATTTTTTATAACAATTTCATCTACTACTGTTGGATCTAAAAAATTAAATTCTTCCATCATTTCAGTCGTTGTTTTAAAAAACAAATTTTTGCTGTTTTTAAAATCATTGAACTTTAAGGTTGATTTAACAATGTTTCTGAAAATATAATCGTGCTGATTTAAGTAGTGAACATTTCCGGTTGCAACAACTGGAATATTAAGTTCTTTACCTAGTTTAATTAGTGTTTTCACAATTTCCTGAAGATTTTCAAAACTTGAAACTTTTCCTGAACTGATTAGCTCCTCATAGTTTTTAATAGGTTGAATTTCAATATAGTTAAGAAAACTGGCGATTTGCTTTAAAGTTTCAAAATCAACGCCACTGCTTGCTGCTTCAAAAAGTTCGCCGCTTTCACAAGCACTGCCAATTAACAGCCCTTGTCTGTTTTGTTTTAAAACGCTTTTTAAAATCCTAGGCTTTCTATAAAAATATTTTAAATGTGAATATGAAACTAAACGATATAGGTTTTTTAAACCTAAGCTGTTTTTAACCAAAATTGTTTGATGGAACATTTTTTGACGTCTAAAATCGATTTTACCTTTCAGCGTCGAATTAACATTTGCGATTTCATCAATTCCGTAGTTATTTTTTAAATTATTTAACATTTTAATAAAAATTTTCGCTAGCATAAAAGCATCATCACAGGCTCTGTGGTGATTAAAATTGCCAAGTTGCAAATAGTTTGCTAACTTATCGAGTGTGAACTTTTTTAAATCAGGATAGAGAATTTTAGCTAAAATTAAAGTGTCAACAAAAGTTATGTTTAAATCTATTCCACAACGTTTTGCAGTTTGCATCAGAAAATTAACATCAAAACTTGCATTATGAGCAACCAAAATTTTTCCATTAGCAAATCTTAAAAATTTTGAAAGCGCTTCATGTTCAAACGGCGCATCTTTAACCATTTCGTTTGTTATTCCAGTTATTTTAACTATTTCAGGAGAGATGTTTTTTTGCGGATTTATCATTGTGTTAAATTTTTCGCCAATTTCAAAATTAGAAATTTCAACGGCTCCAATTTCGGTTAAACGTTCATTTTGAAAATTTAAACCTGTAGTTTCGGTGTCAAAAACAACAAAATTCCCATCTAAACTCTGATTACTATTTCCAAAAACAACTTCAGCTAAATCATCAACAACATAGGCTTCCATTCCAAAAATTAACTTGAATTTTTCACCGTTTCGCCTTATTTCATCAACAATTTTTATGGCTTCAGGAAAAGCTTGAATCACTCCATGATCGGTTATTGCAACCGCTTCATGACCAAAACTATGAGCCTGCTTAATTAGTTTTTCAATTCCGGAAACTCCATCCATAGCTGACATGTTAGAATGCATATGAAGTTCAATTCGTTTATTTTCTTCAAAATCAGTTCTTTCAATCGATTTTTCGATTAAATTCACATTTTTTGCATTAATTACAACTTCATTTTTAAATTTGTCGAATTCAACCCTGCCTTCAACCAAAACGTGAACTCCAATTTTTAAACCATCGAATTTCTTGTTTTCTTCCGATTTACAAAAAATTTTAAATGCTATAGAATCATCAAAATCGGTTATATAAAAAGTTTTAATTTGCGTAGTTTTATTTTTGAATTCAAAAGTTTCGTAATCAAAAATTTGACCACACACTACACATTCACTAATAGACTGATTTATTTCACTAATCAATATTGACTTTTCATTAATTTTTTTGCCCTTAACAATTATTGTTTGATTTGAAAAACTTTTTTTTTGAGGGTGAATTGATTTTTTTGGATTTTGAGTTTCAAAATTTTTTTTAACAACACTTTGCTTTTCAATAATTTGCTTATCTGCTTGTTCTATTTTTTTATTGTCAATCTTTCCATATTCTTTTATTATAAAATTCACATTAAAATCAAAACCAAAAAATTGTTTTATCAAACTTTTAATTTTGTTTGCAGCATTTAGTTTTTTTAGCGAATAGGTAATATTTTTCTCCAAACTAATATTTAAATCATCACCAGTAACGCTAATTTCGCCACCCTCTAACATCTCACCAATAAGCGGCATCAAAACTTTAGTTTTTTGTAAAACAAAATTTGCGGCTTCAAAACTAAAAAAAGGTAGATCAAACATGCAACAAATTTCAACCTGTTTTAAATTTAATTCCTTCATCAAAAATTTTTCACAATTTTGTAAATCGGCCAAATCAACCAAATTGTTGAAATTAACTAAAAGTTTCAGGTTTAATCTATCTTTTGAAACTTCGATTTTTTTAATTTCACCTTTATTAACTAAACTAAAATTTCTACCTTCAAAACCACATTTTTTAAAGAATGATTCAACATTAATTCCCATATTGTTTTCCTTAATTTAATTTCTTAAAATTTTCATCTAACTTAAAAATTTCCTTCAACAAAACTTCAACAATTTCATTTTCATTCAGTTTCTGACAAATTTCACCTTTCCTATATAGAATAGCACAACCTTCGCCACCAGTAATTGCCAAATCAGCTTTTTTTGCTTCACCTGGTCCATTAACAACACAACCCATTATTGCAACCTTAATTGGTGATTTAATCATTCTTGTTTGTTGTTCAATCTGCTTTGTTATGTTTATTATGTCTATTTTTGTTCTGCCACATGTTGGACATGAAACTATTTCAATTCCATTTTTTTCAAGACCCAAGGCTTTTAATATTAAATGACCAATTTCAACTTCTTCAACAGGGTCACCAGTTATAGTCACTCTTATGGTTTCTCCTATTTGTTTTGCAAGCAAAGAACCTATTCCAATTGCTGATTTAATTGAACTTATTCTTTTGGTGCCAGCTTCAGTTATACCTAAATGAAAAGGATAATTGCACTCATTTCGCAAAATTTCATAAGCTTTTATTGTTTGAAGCACATTAGCCGATTTCATCGTAACTACAATATCGTGAAAACCAAAACTTTCTAAAATTTTAATGTTTTTTAAGGCGCTTTGAACCATGGCATAGGCTTCACAATTTAAATAATTATTTAAAACATCTTTTTCTAAAGATCCAGCATTTATGCCTATTCTTATGGGAACTTTTGCTTTCTTACACACTTCAACA
>JAZUIR010000057.1:0-2195 GCA_045642305.1 Oscillospiraceae bacterium
AACATGGGCAGGAACTTAAGCTAGAACCCGCAAACTGAGCATCACCATGCATTCTGCCCATCGAATCGGTTAAACCATATGATGCCGGCCCGGCTGCCATATTATCAGGATGCAATGTTCTACCTGTTCCTCCGCCCGATGCAACCGAAAAATATTTAACATCATTTTCAATACACCATTTTTTATATGTGCCTGCAACCAAATGTTGAAACCGAGTTGGGTTGGTTGAATTTCCTGTTATAGAAACATCAACCTGCTCATGGCGCATAACCGCAACTCCTTCACGAACATCATCAACCCCATAGCATTTAACCTGTCCTCTGGCTCCTTCAGAATATTTTATCTCACCTTCAACGTTAAGCTTGTCGGCTTCATAATCAAAACTGGTTCTGACATAAGTGAATCCATTTATTCTTGAAATTATGAGCGCTGCATCCTTACCGAGCCCATTTAAAATAACCCTGAGCGGAACATTTCTGGCCTTGTTCGCAGTTCTTGCTATTCCTATTGCTCCTTCCGCCGCCGCGAACGACTCATGACCCGCCAAAAAACAAAAACATTTTGTTGAATCGCTAAGAAGCATAGCTCCCAAATTGCCATGACCCAAACCAACATGACGTTGTTGAGCAACCGATCCAGGAACGCAAAAAGCCTCCAGCCCAACGCCGATTTTTGTTGCAGCTTCACTAGCCGTTTTAACATCGCTTTTAAGTGCAACCGCCGTGCCAAGCGTGTAGGCCCAAGCTGCATTTTCAAAAGCGATTGCCTGCACTGTTTTAACTATTTTGCGACAATCAACGCCTTTGCTCAAACAAAACTCCTCTGCCTGCTCAAGAGTTTTAAAACCAATCTGATTCAAACACTTTTCAATTTCAGGCATACGCCTTTCTTTGCCTTCAAAATTTGCCATATTAAACCTCCAATTTAATTTTAATAACATCTTCACAACAATTCAAACATTCAATTAATTTTTTCTATTTTTCTAAATATAAACAAAAAAGCCTACTGCTTTCGAGGATCTATAAAACGAGTGGCCTCATCAAATCTGCCATAAGTTGCAATGTTTTTTTCATATGCCGTGTTCGGATCAACTCCATTTCGTATATCTTCAAGCATATTTCCAACACGTAAAAACTTATAGCCCACCGGCTCATCATCTTTCAAACCGACTTCTAAAATATAGCCTTCGGCCATTTCAAGATAGCGCACGCCCTTTACATTGGTTGAAAAAATAGTTCCAACCTGCGACCTTAAACCTTTACCTAAATCTTCCAGTGACGCCCCAATCGGCAAACCATCTTCCGAAAAAGCAGTTTGACTTCGACCATAAACAAGTTGCTTAAAAATTTCACGCATAGCAACATTTATTGCGTCACAAACCAAATCAGTATTTAAAGCCTCCAACAAGGTTTTTCCTGGCAAAATTTCACCAGCCATGGCAGCAGAATGAGTCATTCCAGAACAACCCAATGTTTCAACTAAGGCCTCTTCGATTATTCCATTTTTGACGTTAAGCGTAAGCTTACAAGCCCCCTGCTGCGGAGCACACCAACCAACCCCATGCGACAAACCTGAAATGTCGGTAATTTGATATGCTTTAACCCACCTACCTTCTTGTGGAATCGGTGCAGGTCCGTGCTTTTTTAAACCCTTAACGGCGCACATGTTTTCAACTTCATTAGAATATTTCATTAGTATATAGCTCCCTTTCAACATATTTTAACAACCAGATTTGATATTACAAAAATATATCATATTTGTCTACAAAAATTTGCAAAAACCACAAAAAACTTAAACGCTAAACCTGAATTCTTGCCAAAAAACTTGAATTCTAAACAAAATCTTCCAGCACTATTTAGCGAATTTTTCAACCCTGCTTTCACGGATAACATTAACCTTTACCTGACCAGGATAATTCAATATACCTTCTATTTGCTTAACCACTTCATGAGCAATTATCTGCATCTTATCATCACTGACAACATCAGGTTTAACCATAATTCGAATCTCTCGACCTGCTTGAAGTGCATATGAAGACTCAACACCTTCAAATGATTTAGCAATTTCTTCAGGTTTTTCCAATCGTTTAGCTTAACCTTCTATGTTCTCACGACGCGCGCCCGGCCTAGCCGCCGAAATAGCATCTGCCGCCTGAACTATGCAAGCTATTGCTAATTTTGGTTCAACATCACCGT
>JAZUIR010000058.1:0-1544 GCA_045642305.1 Oscillospiraceae bacterium
CTAGAACTTTAAATTTCTTACCCTAATATTTGCAAAATAAAAAAAAATGTGATAACATGGCATCAAATAGATCCTAAATTTAGGTTTAATCAATAATATTTATTCTTTAAGATCAAGAAAATAAAACATTTTTAAGCCTTATTAAATCATTTTTTGGTTATTCTTGAATCTAGGAGTTTGTTAATATGAAAATGAGGTAATTAAAATGCTTAAACAGGAAAAACAAAAAATAATAAAAGATTTTGCTAACAGTGAAAGCGACACCGGTTCAATCGAGGTTCAAGTTGCCCTACTCACCAACAGAATCAACAGTCTAAATGAGCACTTAAAAATTCACAAGAAAGACAAGAGCTCCTATCGTGGTTTGCTAAAAATGGTTGGAGAAAGACGTAGTTTTTTAAGATATTTAAAAGGAATAAACATCGATCGCTATCGTAGTTTGATTGGAAAACTAGGCCTTAGAAAATAGGAAAAAATTTGCTCACTAAAAAAAATAAAAACGAAAAAATCAAATTAAGTTATGGTGTGCACGAAAGTTTAGTTGTCGGTTTTTTCCTAAGCATAGTTGGTGGAATTTTAGATTCGCACACATTTTTGTTCCGACATGGAATATTTGCTAACACGCAAACCGGAAACATAGTTTTTTTAGCTCTTTCAATCGCAACCCAAGATTTTAGCAGAACATTAAGATGTTTATTTTCGCTTGCTTCGTTCATAATCGGAATCTTCATAACTGAAGCTATTAAAAATTTCTACAGGCGTTCTGTCTTGAAGTTTGTAAACACCATTTTAGGAGTAGAAATTTTTTTTCTCACGATTCTAGTAATTTTTCCAAAAAATTGTTTCGACACACTGGTAATTGTGATAGTTGCCTTCGTATGTTCATTACAAACTAACAGCTTTAGAAGCCTTAAAGGAAGCCCCTATGCTTCAACCATGTGTACAGGAAATTTGAGAAGTGCTGTTGCTAGTTTTTCTAATTTTATTATGTTTAAAAGTAGAAAAAACGGATTGCTTTGCCTGCAATATCTGGTAATTTTGTTTTCATTTTTTTGCGGTGTAATATTGGGAAAATTTTTAACAGAATCAATTTTTCAATTTACATTCTTGTTTTGTTCTATTTTTTTGACGACTGCATTGCTTTTTATAAACATAAAAAATCTTAAAAAGATAAAAAAACTAAAAAAGTTGCTTAGCTGAAGCAACTTTTTTTCGTTATAACATACTAATGTGAAACTTATTTTTTGAAAGAAGGCTGATTAATATTACTCAACAAATAACATTTTGGCTTTTCACCACAATTACAACATTCGTAACAAGCATAATATATAGTCAATATTGTAATGTGAAAAAAAACGAAAAAAAAGAATCTAAAAACCTAAAATATGGTGTAATATCTCTTTTAAAATCTGAAATAATAAAAACCCATGAAAAATGCCTACAAAAAGGTTTTTGTACTATTTACGAAATGGAACTGGTTGAAGAAATTTTTAAAAACTATTCACAACTAGGCGGCAACGGTTGCGCTCAAAAACTAATTAACG
>JAZUIR010000059.1:0-4707 GCA_045642305.1 Oscillospiraceae bacterium
TTACATATATCTTAAACCTGCAATAGGACGGCACAAAACTCGCTTCATCCTTCAAAATTTTCACATCGTTAACACTATTACTGCTCGCTCCATCCATTTCAACAACATCTAGAATAGTTCCATTTTCTATTCCTTTGCAAACCTCACAATTAAGACAGGGCTCACCGTCAACAGAATTGAGACAATTCACCGCCTTAGAAAAAATTCTTGCACAACTTGTTTTCCCGGTTCCTTTTGGCCCAGTGAACAAATAAGCATGAGCTATTTTATTTAATCTAACCTCATTTTTTAAAGTTAAAGCCACATGCTTCTGAGCCACAACATCATTAAACAACTTTGGTCGCCATTTCCTGTATAGCGCAAGATACATTTGAAAACCCCAACCTCCGAATAATCTCCGATCAAAGTTGCTGACAATTCAGCTCATGACCTCATATGTGAGCAAAAGGTTGCTCGCAGCACAGCAAAGCAGTTGCTTAATGCTGCTCGGTTCCCCGCCTGACATGGTTCGCAGGCTTTGCTTGCACAAGACCAAATGCTCACAAATGAAACCACAAACTAAATTGAAATGACTGTTAGGCATTTTAACACAACAACTCAATTTTTGCAATCACTTTTTTAAAATTATAACCATAAATTTAAAACAACTTCTCATAAAAATCATCTCTAACAAATTCACATAAACAACAACAACGCACCAAAAACATCGCAAACATTCCAAGCAACATAAACATTACAAAACACCAAAACAAAAATTAACGCCACATAGAATACAACATTACTCTAAAACCTAATTAAATTTTTTATATTCAATTATTAGCCTGTTTCAATTCACACCTCCACAAAACATTACAAAATTAAAAAACTTAAAAATCACCACCCAAACCAAAATTTCATCAAACTATATGGAAATTATAAGCTAATTGTTGCTAAAAAGCAAGCTTAAAAACTCAACTTCATTTAAAATTTTAACTCCCAAATTTTTCGCCTTATCTAGCTTAGAACCCACGTTTTTTCCCACAACCAAATAACTAACATTCCCACTGATGTTGTTCAACACTGTGCCGCCATTTTCTCTAACCAAATTCTTAAACTCTTCACGAGTGAACTGTTCAAACTTTCCGGTTACTGCAAATTTCAAACCCGCAAGCCTACTTCCAGCTATTTTCTGATCTGAAATCAAATTTAATCCCAATTTTTTAAACTTTAAAATCATCTCCCGAGTTTCATCAAGCGAAAAAAAATTAACTATGTTTTTTCCAACAACCTCACCAACACCATCTATTTCAGCTAAACTTTCCAAAGTTGCTTCTTCAATTTCAAAAATGTTCCTGAAATTTCCACAAAGCAGTTTTGCAATCGTTTCACCAACTCCTCTAATTCCAAACCCGCAAATCAACCTCCAAAGCGACCTGTTTTTAGCATCTGCTATTGCATCAAGCAAATTCTGCGCTGCTTTTTCAGCAAAATGATTAAGCTTAAACAAATCTTCAAAAGTTAAGCTAAACAAATCAACAAAATTGCTTATAAGTTTTTTTTCTATTAAATCAGAAACCACAGCCTTACCAAGCCCGAAAATATTCATTGCACCCTTTGATGCAAAATGAACTATGTTTAACGCAAGAGTTACCGGACAGCTCGGGTTGACGCATCTTATAGCAGCCTCATCTTCATTTTTAACAACCTTACTCGCGCAAACAGGGCAAACATCAGGCATTTTAAACATAACGCTGCCTTTTGCATGACTGATCGACCTAACCACTTCCGGAATTATTTCACCGGCTTTGCGAACCAAAATTCTATCACCAAGCCGTATGTCAAAATCGCGTATGAAACCTTGATTGTGAAGCGACGCCCTGCTAACAACCGTTTGCGCCAAAACTACAGGTTCAAAAACAGCAACAGGAGTTAAAACCCCGGTTCGACCAACCCGAATCTCAATATTTTTCAAAACAGTCTCTTTCTGCTGCGGCTCATATTTATAAGCAATTGCCCAACGAGGAAATTTTGCAGTTGAACCCAAACTTAAACGCCCTTCCAAAGAATTCAACTTAACGACAGCTCCATCAATCTCAAAATCATAACTAAAACGATCTTTATCTATCTGTTTCACACATTCAACGCATTCATCAATCGAAAAACAAATTCTTGATTCCAAAATGGTTCTAAAACCCAAGGAACCTAAAAATTTTATGGAATCGGAATGGGTTAAAAAACTAGCTCCCACAACTTTTTGCAAATTAAAAACTATTGCCTGTAAATGTCTACTTTTAACAATTTCGAGGTTCTTTTGCCTAAGCGAACCTGAAGCAGCATTTCGCGGATTCTTAAAAGGAGTTTTTAAACCCAAATTAAGATTTTCAAACTCCTTTGGCGGCATAAAAACCTCGGCTCTAACCTCAACAAAATCAATTTTTTTGTTTAGCCTCTGCGGCACCCAACCCACCATTTTTAAATTTTCAGTGACATCTTCTCCAACAAAACCATCGCCTCGAGTTGAACCTCTAACAAAATCACCATTAACATATTCCAGCGAAACAGACAACCCATCAACCTTCGGCTCGACAACATAAGAAACATCTTCAAATTTTTCACGAACACGTTTGTCAAACTGAAAAACCTCATCAAAACTAAACGCATCCTGCAAACTTTCCATTTTTATTTCATGAACAACCTTTTCAAACAAACCAACAGAAGGCGCTCCAACCAAAGAAGTCGGCGACTCCAAACTCCTAAATTCAGGATATTGCGACTCTAGTTGCTCTAACCTACGAAGAAGCATATCAAATTCGCGATCAGAAATCTCTGAAACATTTTTGTTGTAGTAAAGATCGTTATAATGCAAAATCCTCTTGGTTAAAACCTCAATTTCGGACCTAACATAATCACTATCATCATTCATACAACTCAAAAACCCCAAAGACAACTAAAAATCAAAAAACATGCACACACAAAAAATTGGTGAGCCGTCGGAGACTCGAACTCCGGGCCCCTTGATTAAAAGTCAAGTGCTCTACCTGCTGAGCTAACGGCTCAAAAATTAACGGCCTCATTGTACACAAAAAAACTAGCCTTGTCAACAAAATTCTCAAAAAATTTTAAAATAACTAAAACAATTAAACACTACTCCACAACTTTATCAAAATATTTTTTAAATTTTTCAAAAGTTTCCTCACTCATAACATGCTCAACTCTGCAAGCATCACGCTTGGCAATTTTTTCATCAACCCCCAAAAATTTGAAACATCTAACTAAAAAACAATGCCGTTCATATATTTTTTCAGCAACCTTTTTACCAACTGCACTCAAATTGATATTGCCTCCCTCATCAACAAAAACATAGCCAGCACGCTTCAAAATTGCAACAGCTCTAGACACACTAGGCTTTGAAAACTCTAACCTATCAGCTATGTCCACTGAACGAATGTAGCCTTTTTCATTGTGCAAAATCAACATAGTTTCTAAATAATCTTCCCCTGATTCATATATTTTCATATTGACCCCAACCTCAAATTTTTCAAAAACTCAACTTCACACAACCCAGCAACATATTAAAATAAAATAACTAAAACGTCAATAAACATTTGTTAAAATTCAAATCAATTTGCATAATATTAAATTTTTGTTTAAAATGTGTTTTATAATATAGAAAATAAACATTGAATTAAAATTGCAGCGTGAGGTAATAAAATGCCCCTATTAAAAAGTTTAAACAAAGATAATCTACAAAAATTGCTCTCTAACCTAAAAATAGACTACGAAAACTTCAAAAAATTAAACCTAAACCTGAACATAGCAAGAGGAAAACCTAACAAAGAACAACTAGACCTTTCAAACGAAATGTTTTCCAACCTAAACCTAAACGAAATATACAAATCAAACGACAATTTCGACATTAGGAACTATGGTCAGCTTAGCGGAACAACAAAAGCAAAAAAATTTTTTGCAGAAATTTTAGAAATCGACCCAAAAATGATAATAGTTGGCGGAAACTCTAGCCTTAAACTCATGTTTGACTATATAAACATGGCGTTTAGCTTTGGAATTTTAAACAACAAACCGTGGCACAAACTAGAAAAAATCAAATTCTTGTGTCCATGTCCAGGATACGATCGCCATTTTGCGATATGCGAAACCTTCAACATAGAAATGATTCCAATTGAAATGGATCAAAACGGCCCAAACATGAATAAAACCAAAGAACTGATTGAATCCGATCCGAACGTTAAAGGAATTTGGTGTGTTCCAAAATATTCTAACCCAACTGGGATAACCTACTCCGATGAAACAGTAAAAACCTTCGCTTCACTAAACCCTGCCGCTCCTGATTTTCGAATTTTTTGGGATAATGCCTACATAATCCACCATTTAACTCAAACTCCCGATAGATTACTGAACATTTTTGATGAATGCAAAAAATTTAACAACGAAAACATGGTTATCGAATTCACATCAACCTCAAAAATTAGCTTTCCAGGAAGCGGAATATCAGCTATTGCAACAAGCAAGCAAAACATTGAAGATATTTTAAAAACAATGGAAAAACAAATGATTTGCAACAACAAAATTAATCAAGAAATTCACTGCAGATTTTTTTCATCAAAACAAAAATTAGAAGATCATATGCAACAACACGCAAGAATAATAAAACCAAAATTCGACCTAGTCAATGAAAAACTAACCAGCCAACTAAAACCACTCGGAATT
>JAZUIR010000060.1:0-6260 GCA_045642305.1 Oscillospiraceae bacterium
TTTTTACAACTTTGCAGAATATTCAAATAGATGATTTAAACGTTAAACAGGTTTTCAATTTATATTTAAAAGTGAGACGTGAACTTAAAATTGAAGATAGGCCTATTAGTTTGATGGATTTGGCAACCGTGGCATCAAAAAAGTTACGCGCTGAAGGCAGATTAAACGAGGTTGAACAAAGTGATGAAATCAATGCATGTTCGGTTGAGGTTAAGGTTAAAACTTCAGATAGGTTTGAGGATTGGTTTTTGGTTTTCAAAAATGAAACTCACAATCACCCCACCGAAATTGAGCCGTTTGGCGGAGCAGCAACCTGCATAGGCGGAGCAATTCGTGATCCGTTATCGGCAAGGGCTTATGTTTTTCAGGCAATGAGAGTTACCGGAGCAGCAAACCCTATTGTTCCATTTGAGCAAACCTTGAAAGGGAAGCTTCCTCAAAGAAAAATAGTTAAAACTGCAGCTGAAGGTTATTCGTCTTATGGTAATCAAATCGGGGTGGCAACTGGTTTTGTGCAGGAAATATATCATTTAGGTTATGTGGCTAAAAGAATGGAAATTGGCGCAGTTGTGGGTGCTGTTCTAAAAAAAAATGTTGCTAAAAAAAAGCCTGAAAGCGGCGATGTTGTTGTTCTAATTGGTGGAAAAACTGGCAGAGATGGTTGTGGAGGAGCAACTGGTTCGTCGGTTTTTCATAATAAATTTTCCATTAACAGGTGTGGTGCGCAGGTTCAAAAGGGCAATCCGGTTGAAGAACGTAAGTTGCAGCGGTTTTTTAGAAAGGAAAAGGTTAGCAGGTTAATTAAACGATGTAACGATTTTGGAGCAGGTGGAGTTTGTGTTGCGGTTGGCGAGTTGGCTAATGGGCTTAAAATTAATTTAAATGCGATTTTTAAAAAATATGAGGGTTTAAATGCAATTGAGCTTGCTATTTCAGAATCACAGGAGCGAATGGCTGTTGTTGTTGCGAAAGATGATTTAAACTTTTTTTTAAGTCAGGCAGAAGCTGAAAATTTGACGACAGCTGAAATTGCAAAAGTTGAAAATTCTGGCCGATTAACGATGACATATTCTGGCAAAAAAGTTGTTGATTTATCGCGTGATTTTTTGAGTTCTAATGGAACCGAAAAAAAAATGAATGTTAAAACCAATCAGCAAAGTTTTAGTTTGAAATTTAATTTTGAAAACATTGAGCAGGGTTGGTTTGATTTGTTTTCTAGTTTAAATGTTTGTTCTCAAAAAGGATTGGTTGAAATGTTTGATTCCACCATTGGCGGTGGTTGTGTTTTGATGCCATATGGCGGAAAGTTTCAAGCAACTAAAGTTCAAACCATGGTTTCTAGGTTTCCAACTGAAAAAATTTGTGAGACTGTGTCGATAATGTCGTTTGGTTTCAATCCGTTTTTGATGGAACAAAGCCCTTTTTTTGGCGCGCAATATGCGGTTATCGAATCGATTGCAAAACTGGTTGCTTCGGGTGGTTGTGTGAAAAAATGTTGGTTAACTTTCCAGGAATATTTTCCTAGTTTAAAAAACGATGAGTCGTTGTGGGGGCAGCCTTTTTTGGCTTTGTTAGGGGCTTTTAATGCTCAAATTAAGCTTAAAGTTGCTTCAATCGGCGGGAAGGATTCGATGAGCGGAACTTTTGAAGATTTGAATGTTCCTCCAACGCTAGTTTCTTTTGCGGTTGGGGTTGCCGAAAATAAAAATATAATTTCTCCTGAATTTAAAAATGTGGGAAGTGAAGTTGCGCTTATTTTGCCGCAATATGATTCTGGTTTTGCACCTAACTATGAAAGTATTATGCAAACTTTTTTGACGGTTGAGCGATTGATTGAAAAAAAATTTGTTGTTTCTGCCTATGCTGTTGGCGTAGGTGGAATAGCCAAAGCGATTGCGACCATGAGTTTTGGAAATAGAATTGGTTTTGCTTTTTCAGACGATTTTGATGAAAAAAATTTTGAATTTGAGTTTTATGGGGGTTTTGTTTTAGAACTTAGCTCTGATTTTTCTAGTTTGGGTTTAAATGGTGAGTTTAAAAGTTTGAACATTATTGGAAAAACTATTTCTGAATTTTGTATAAAGCAGAAAAATTTGAAGGTTGATTTGAATATTTTACAGAGTTATAGCGATAAGAAATTAGAGAAAATATATTCAACAAAGGCTGTTGGGGATGAGGCAAATTTTGTTGAAACTATTAGTTGTTTTGAAAAATTTGAAAAAAAATGGCCTTCAATTAAAAGGGCTAATGTTAGGGTTTTTGTTCCTGTTTTTCCGGGAACTAATTGTGAGTTTGATGTTATAAAAAAATTTGAACTTGCTGGAGCTGTGTGCGAATCGTTTGTTATTAATAATTTGACTGGATCAAACATTTTAGAATCGGTGAAAATTTTTGTTGAAAAGCTTAAAAACTGTCAGATAGTTGCGCTTTCGGGTGGTTTTTCGGCGGGAGATGAGCCTGATGGATCAGCAAAATTTATAGCTGCGTTTTTCAGAAATGAGCTTATAAGAGACGAAGTTGAAAAGTTTTTGAATCTGCATGATGGTTTGATGATTGGAATTTGCAATGGTTTTCAGGCGCTTGCAAAGCTTGGTTTGCTTGAACACGGAAAAATAACCGATCCGGGTGAAGTTGGTGCTACTTTAACCTATAATAGAATAGGTCGCCATCAATCGAAGTGGGTTAGAACTCGAGTTTGCTGTAACAGATCGCCATGGCTTTGGAATGTTGAAGTGGGGCATGTGTTTGGGGTTCCTGTTTCACACGGTGAAGGCAGATTTTTTGCAACGAACCAGGCCTTGCAAAAACTCAAAAAAAATAATCAAATTGCAATGCAATATGTTGATTTTGAAGGGAAGGCTTCCATGGAAATTGAACATAATCCAAATGGTTCGATTCTTGCGGTTGAAGCAGTTTTGTCGCCAAATGGCAGAATAATTGGCAAGATGGGCCATAGTGAACGGGTTTTTGATGGTTTGTTTAAAAACCTGTCAGATGTTGAGGAACATAGAATTTTCGAAGCGGGGGTGAACTACTTTAAGAAGATATGATTTAAAAAAGTGGCTTAAGTTTAGTAGATTTATAAATTTTAGGTTTTGTTTAGCGCTAAAAGATAAATTAGGTTTGCTTTAGAGTTCTAAGGGCGTTTAAAACAGTTAATGTTGAAGTTCCAACGTCAGCAAAAATTGCAAGCCAAATGTTTAAAGGCCAGAAGAAGCTGGTTGTTAAAATTAAAAATTTTATTCCAATTGACAAAGCAATGTTTTGTTTAACTATTTTCATGGTTTTCTTTGCAATGGAAAATATTTTAGCTATATTGTTTAAATTATCATCTACTAAAATTATGTCGGCAGATTCTGTTGCGGCATCGGTTCCGTTTTTGCCCATCGCGATTCCTATGTCTGCCGCACAAAGTGCTGGTGCGTCGTTTATTCCATCGCCAATAAAGATTACTGGTTCTTTCTGTTGAAAATTTTCTATTTTCTGCACTTTTTCGTGTGGCAGTAGTTTTGAGAAATTTTTGCTTATTTTTAAGGTTTTTGCAACCTCGTTTGCTGCTGTTTGTTCGTCGCCGGTTAACATTATGAAATTTTTTATGTTATGTTTTCTTCGCAGATTTTCAATTGTTTTTTTAGCGTTTGGTCGTATTTTGTCTGAAATTGTCACATAACCTATGTAGCAGTTGTTTTTTGCGATATATATTACGGTGTCGGAAGTTTGAACATTTTCGTGTTCTATTTTGAACTTGTCCATGAGTTTTGAATTTCCAGCGTATATTACATATTCTTTGGTTGTTGCTACTACTCCTAACCCGGCAAATTCTTCAAATTTTTCTATTTTGCTCGAATCAATTGATGAGCTATAGTTTAACTTTATTGCTGTTGCTATGTGGTGGTTGGTTAGACTTTCGGCCGTTGCAAGCAATTTTAACAGTTCGTTCTTTTTCATTGTTTTTGATTCTATTTTGTTTATTTCAAATTTTCCTAAGGTTAGTGTTCCGGTTTTGTCAAAAAATATGGTTCGAATTTTTGGTAGTTTTTCGATTATGTTGTTACCTTTAATTAGAATAGAATTTTTTGCACTGTTTGCAAGGCTTCCAAAAAAACTTAGAGGAATTGAAATAACTAGTGCGCATGGGCAGGAAATTGCCAGAAAAACAATTGCCATATTTAGCCAAACATTGAGGTTTTGTGCAAAAACTAAAGGAGGTATTAATGCTACCATAACTGCAGAGCATGCAACTATTGGTGTATATATTTTTGCAAACTTTGTTATGAATTTTTCTGATTTTGTTTTTTTGTTTTTGGCGTTTTCGATAAGATTTAGAATTTTTTGAATTGTGCAATCACAGAATTGTTTTTCGGCTCGAATTTCAATGGTTTGATTTATGTTTATGCTTCCGCTAACTATTTTGTCGCCGGGGCTAACAATAGTTGGTTTTGATTCGCCTGTTAAAGCTGAGGTGTTAAGCAGCGAGTTGCCAAAAATTACTGTTCCATCAATTGGAACTTTTTCGCCAGGTTTCACTACGATAACATCGCCTATTTTGATTTTTTCTGGATATATTTTAGTTATTTTATTATTTATTTTCAGATTAGCAAATTGCGGTTTAATTTTCATTAAGGTTGCAACAGAATTTTTTGAATGATTAACTGCAATGTTTTGAAAAAGTTCTCCGATCTTATATAGTAAAAGAACAACAACCGCTTCGAAATATTCCTTTAAAAAGAATGCGCACGATGTTGCCATGAACATTAAGAAATTTTCATCAAAAAAATTTAGCTTAAAAATATTTATTATTGTTTTGTAGAAAACATCTGCTCCTATTATCATATAGGCTGAAATAAAAAAAAAGGTTGCTAGGTTTAATGTTTTTGGGTTTATGCAACAACAAATTGCTAAAATTAATAAAAAGCAACAGAGCGATATTTGCAAAATTGAAACTTTTTGTTTTTTGTTCATTAAAAATATTCTCCATTTTTATTTTTAAAACACATTTTTATAAAGTTTCGTTGTGAATTTATGAGTTCATTATAAAAAAACGGTTGTGATTGTGTCAATAAAAAATTTTTTGATTTTGTTTTATTGAATATATTTTGCGTTTATAGTATAATTCTACGTATTGTTCATATTGTTATTTCATAAATGATTATTATTGTTTTAATTAATTTAGGAGGTTGGCTTGTTCGAAATATTGGAAAAACGCAGGTTGCATAAAACTGCAACATTAATTAAAATCAACGCTCCATTAATTGCAAAAAATGCCATGCCAGGTCAGTTTATAATTTTAAGGGCTGTTGAAGGCAGTGAGCGAATCCCCCTCACGATTGTTGATTGTAGTAAAAAATTAGGTCAAATTGATTTGATTTTCCAAGTTGTTGGAGCGTCAACTAAAATTTTGGACAGTCTTGAAGAGTCAGAAAGAATTTGTGATGTGGTTGGGCCGCTTGGCAGGCCTTCTAGGCTCGATGGCTATGAAAAGGTTTGTGTTGTCGGCGGTGGAGTTGGTTGTGCAATAGCTTATCCTGTTGCGAAATATTTGAAGAGATTTGGAGCTGATGTTTGCGTTGTTGCTGGTTTCAGAACAAAAGAACTAGTCATTTTAGAACAGGAATTTAGAAATAAAATTGATCAGTTTTTTTTGATGAGTGACGATGGTTCTTGTGGAAAAAAGGGATTAGTCACTGATGCGTTGGCTGAGTTTTTTGAATCGGGCAGGGTTTTTGATTTGGTTTTTGTTGCCGGGCCTCTTTTAATGATGAAATTTGTTTGTGAATTAACGAAAAAGTTTAAAATTAAAACTATTGTTTCGATGAACCCGATCATGATTGACGGAACTGGAATGTGCGGCAGTTGTCGTCTAACCGTTGGAGGAAAAATCAGGTTTGCTTGTGTTGATGGGCCGGATTTTGATGGTCATTTGGTTGATTTTGATGAGGCCATTTTGCGGCTAAAGCCCTACGAAAGCTTTGAACGAAAGGCCTATGAAAAGGCTTGTAATTTGTTTAAGGAGTAGATTATATTTATGCGTAAACCCAACATGAGTTTGAAAAAAACTAAAATGGCGGTTCAAAACTCAAAATCTAGAATTTATAATTTTGATGAAGTTGCATTGGGCTACACTGAACAGCAAGCGGTTGAAGAGTCGTTTCGATGTTTTAATTGTGAACAAAAGCCTTGTGTTAAAAAATGCCCTGTTAAAATAGATATTCCGGCTTTTGTGGAGCAGATTCGCTTAAATAATTTTAAAAAAGCTTTTG
>JAZUIR010000061.1:0-3966 GCA_045642305.1 Oscillospiraceae bacterium
CCCACTTAATTTGAGCTTTTGTTTTTAATTTTTTACACGACGTCAAGGCGGTTTTCTTTTTTGTTTATTAATTTGATTGGTTTTTTATCTATATTTTAGAATATTTAGGCGGCATCGTGGTAAATTAAACTCGATGTCGCATTTTTATTGAGGTTAAATTAAAATTGAATAGGAAACTTAAATTTGTTATTGGCAGTTTCTTGGCTGGAGTTTGTAACGGGGTTTTTGGAATAGGCGGAGGAATTTTAATTGTTCCGTTGCTTGAAAGTTTAAAATTGAAATCTAAGGTAGCGCATGCGACGTCGGTTGCTATTGTCGCTATTTTTTGTGTGTTTAGTTTTTTATGTCATTATTTTTGCGGTTATTTTGATTTTTGGCAATCAATATATTTTGTTCCATCGGGCATGGTTGGAGCCGTTGTTGGAGTTTTTGTTTTGAAGAAGGTTAAAAGCCAATTTTTGAAGCGAATTTTTGGTGTTATAATTTTAATATCGAGCATAAGGTTACTTTTAAAATGATGATTTTATTGAAAATTATTTTTGGCTTTTTGGCAGGGTTGATGGTTTCGCTCGGGCTTGGCGGCGGCTTTTTTCTTATCATATATTTAACTGTAGTGATTGGAATGAACCAGATTAAGGCTCAGGCTTTAAACCTATTTTTTTTCATAGTTGTTGCTACGATTTCTGTGATTTTGTCGGCTATTAATCGATTGATTAATTTTAAGGTGGTTGCAATTTTTGTGATTCTTGGTCTTGTTGGAGTTTGTGTGGGGCTTTTGCTCGAATTTATGTTGCCTGTTCGATCGATAACCAAGCTTTTTGCGATTTTTTTGTTCGTTGTTGGTTTGCGAGAACTTTATATATTTTAATCATAAATAAATATATCACAAAAATCAGCAAACATTAAATTGATTGTTTGCTGATTTTTTTCTTAATTTTTATCACAACTTTTTTATTTTAAACGTTCTTTCAAATTTTGCAGTTGAGTTTTCATTTCTTGTGGAAGTTTATCCCCAAATTTTGTGAAAAATTTTTCAATAACTTCGGCTTCCTGTTGCCACAAATTTTTGTCAACCGAAAGAATTTGTTCAAGAGCTTTTTGTTCAATATCGAGCCCTTGTGTGTTTAAATCCTCTGGTTTAGGTAAAAATCCAATTGAAGTTTCTACTGCATCGATTTCGTCGCAGCAACGTTTCAGAATCCACATTATTACTCGCATGTTGTCGCCAAAGCCTGGCCAAATAAATTTTCCGTTTTCGTCGGTTCTGAACCAATTAACGTTAAATATTTTTGGAAGTTTGCTCTTTTCGATTTTTTTGCCTATTTCGATCCAGTGCTTAAAATAATCGCCCATATTATATCCGCAAAATGGAAGCATGGCCATAGGATCGTTTCGAATAACTCCAACTTTTCCAGCAGCAGCAGCAGTTGTTTCAGAAGCCATGGTTGCTCCAACAAAAACCCCGTGTTCCCAATTGAATGATTCATAAACCAGTGGAGTTAGTTTTGCTCTTCTTCCGCCGAAAATTATTGCAGAAAGTGGAATTCCTTTGGGGTTATTAAATTGCGAACTAATGCATGGACAATTTTCTGCAGGTGCTGTGAATCTTGAATTTGGGTGAGCCCCTTTTTCGTTTGATGTTTTTCCGTTCCAAGGTTTTCCTGTCCAATCAACGGCGTTGGTTGGTGGGTCATCATTTAACCCTTCCCACCATACCGTATTTGTGTCTAAATCATGGGCAACGTTTGTAAAAATTGTGTCTTTTCTAGTTGACTCTAGGGCGTTATAGTTAGATTTTGAATTTGTGCCAGGAGCCACTCCAAAAAAGCCGTTTTCAGGGTTTATGGCCCAGAGTCTGCCATCGGGGCCTTGCCTTATCCATGCTATGTCGTCGCCTACTGTCCAGACTTTATAGCCTTGATTTTTATATATTTCAGGCGGGATTAACATTGCAAGGTTGGTTTTTCCGCATGCTGAAGGAAACGCTGCAGCAATATATTTAATTTCGCCTTTTGGGTTTTCGATTCCAACTATTAGCATGTGTTCTGCCATCCAGCCTTCGTTTTTGCCCTGATGGGAAGCGATTCTTAATGCAAAACATTTTTTTCCTAGCAAAACATTGCCACCATATGCAGAGTTTATTGACCAAATCGTATTATCTTGTGGGAAATGGACAATATAGCGCTCATCGGGGTTCATGGTTGCTTTGGAATGCAAGCCTCGAACGAAATCATTCGAATCGTCGCTTAGGTTTTTGAAGGCTTCTTCCCCCATTCTTGTCATTATGTTCATGTTCAAAACAACATATATTGAATCGGTTAATTCAACGCCAACTTTTGCCATTTTTGACCCAATAGGCCCCATAGAATACGGAATAACATACATCTTGCGCCCTTTCATGACGCCATCGAATAAAGCTTTAAGTTTGGTGTACATCTCATTTGGGTCGCACCAATTATTGGTTGGGCCAGCTTCTTCTTTTGTTGGGGCACAAATGAAGGTTCTGTCTTCCACACGAGCAACGTCGTTTGGTTGAGTTCTGTGAAGATAGCATCCTGGAAGTTTCTCGTCGTTAAGTTTTATTAGTTCTTTGGTTTTTACGGCTTCTTCGCGGAGTTCGTTTAGTTGATCTTCATCACCATTTATCCACACAACCGAATCAGGTTTACATAGTTTTGTCATTTCGTCGACCCATTTTAAAATATTACTATTTTTTGTTATCATAAAGTTTCGCTCCTCATTTAAAATTTAAATATATAATTTAAATATATATATATTTTTTGCAATCTCACCAATAGCATGAATTCAGCTTGTTTTGGTTAGATTGCAAAAACAAAAAATCTTAAATTTAAAAAATTTTGCGTTATTTTAACTCTACGGTTGCACCTGCTTCTTCGAGTTTTTCCTTAATCTTTTCGGCATCTTCTTTAGCAACATCCTTTTTAAGCTCTTGTGGAGCGCTATCGACTAATTCTTTAGCTTCTTTCAAACCGATCCCTAAGATTTCTTTAATAGCCTTTATCACGGCCATTTTCGACTCACCAATGCTTTCTAAAAACACTGTGAAACTGCTCTTTTCACTGCCGCCTCCGCCAGCGTCTCCACCGCCAGATGCAGCCATCACTACTGGAGCTGCTGCACTAACTCCAAATTTTTCTTCGAGTGCTTTAACGAGTTCATTCAATTCTAAAACAGTAAGTTTTTCTATTAGATTTATGATTTGTTCGATTGAGTCCATATTATTATTACCCTTTCATAAAATTGTTTAAATTTAATTAGTTCTCTTCAGTTGGCTGAGTTTTATTTTTGGCGATTTCGCTTAAGGCAACAGCCAAACCTCGAATCGGAGCAACCAGCATACTTAATAGTTGACCTATTAGCTGTTCTTTTGTTGGTAACGAACCTATTTCGTTTATTGTTGCAACTTCGATGATCTTTCCGTCTAAAAACCCGGTCTTTATGCTAAATTCGGTGGAATCTTTAAGGCGTTTTGCATGGGTTGTTAAAATTTTAGCGACGGTGACAGGCTCTTCGTTGGTTAAGGCTATTGCTGTTGTGCCAACTAAACTGTCTGAAAAATCAAACCCTGCTTGTTTTGAAGCAAGTTTTAGCATGCTGTTTTTCACGACAAAGTAGTCGACATTGTTCTCGCGCATTTGTTTACGCAATTCAGTGTCATCTTTAGCGTTGATTCCTTTGTAGGAGATTACTATTCCGACATTTGAATTTTTAATTTTTTCGGCCAGCTGTGCAACATATGCTTGTTTTTGTTCCAAAACCTTTTTGTTGGGCATTTTCTCACCTCCAAATTTTGATTTTGCTTGTTGATTTTAAAAATTAATTATTAATAAAAAAATATCAATAAAAAAACTTTTCTCCAAATTTAGTTAGAGAAAAGCGTAAGAAACCTTTTAATAATGAAATTCTTAAACATTTCTCCTAGGTAGGCAAATTTAATCGATCAAA
>JAZUIR010000062.1:0-5650 GCA_045642305.1 Oscillospiraceae bacterium
AATAACCTTACCATTCGCATTTCGAGCCGCCCTGCCAATTGTTTGAATTAGCGAAGTCTCCGATCGCAAAAAACCTTCCTTGTCGGCATCCAAAATAGCAACTAACGACACTTCAGGAATGTCTAGTCCTTCTCTTAACAAATTTATTCCAATTAAAACATCAAATTTGCCAAGCCTCAAATTGCGAATTATCTCAACTCGCTCCAGGGTGTCAATGTCGGAATGCATATATTTTGCACTAATTTTAACTTTTTTAAAAAAATCAGCCAAATCTTCAGACATCTTTTTTGTTAGAGTTGTTATCAAAACCTTTTCATTCTTTGCAACTCGTTGATTTATCTGCAAAATTAAATCTTCAATTTGGCCAGCAACAGGCTTAACAACAATTTCAGGATCTAAAAGTCCATTTGGTCGAATAACCTGCTCAACCGATCTTTTACTATGATCCTTTTCAAACTGACCCGGCGTTGCACTAACATAAATAACCTGATTAATTTTGGCATAAAACTCATCAAAATTCAACGGCCTATTATCAAACGCAGAAGGCAACCTAAACCCAAAATCAACCAACATTTTTTTTCGTGCCCTATCACCAGCAAACATTCCGCGAACTTGGGGCAACGTAACGTGACTTTCATCAACCAACAACAAAAAATTATTTTTCGGGAAATAGTCAAGCAACGTGTAGGGAACAGCGCCTGGTTTTTGCCTTGCAAAAATTCGCGAATAATTTTCAATTCCTTTGCAAAAACCAGTTTCTTTAAGCATTTCAATATCATATAGAGTTCGCTGCTTTATTCGCTGAGCTTCAAGCGGTTTATTATTACTTCTAAAAAATTCAACTCTTTGTTCAAGTTCCGCTTTAATTTCTTCAATCGAATCATTCATAACCCCCGGCTGAATAACATAATGCGAAGCAGGAAATATTGCAACATGGGAAACCGATTCTTTGATTGAACCAGTTATTGCGTTAATTAAAAAAATTTTCTCTATTTCATCACCAAAAAATTCTAACCTCACTGCAGTGTCCTGTGAATACGCTAAAAAAATGTCCACCACATCACCACGAACCCTGAATTTGTTCCTAACAAAATTTAAATCATTTCGCTCATATTGCAATTTTATCAGATGTTTCAACAAACTATCTCGCTCAATTTCCATTCCAGGCCGCAAACTAATAACCATGCTATTATAGTCAATTGGGCTACCAAGACTATAGATACAGGAAACACTTGAAACTATTATAACATCATTACGTTCAGCCAAAGCACAGGTTGCCGAATGTCGCAACTTATCAATTTCATCATTTATGGCAGAATCCTTTTCAATATAAGTGTCGGTAGCAGCAACATATGATTCAGGTTGATAGTAATCATAGTAGGAAACAAAATATTCAACAGCATTATTTGGAAAAAATTCTTTAAATTCACCATAAAGCTGAGCTGCCAAAGTTTTATTATGAGCAAGCACAAGAGTTGGCATGTTAACCTGTTCTATTATGTTTGCCATTGTAAAAGTTTTGCCAGAACCAGTAACACCAACTAACGTTTGCTCTTTAAAACCTTTTTTGATTCCATCAACCAATTCAACTATCGCATTTGGCTGATCACCAACCGGCTTAAATTTTGATTCTAATTTAAATTTTTTAAATATTTTTTGCAATTAAATTACTCTCTCTACTAAATTTAAATAGACTGTTTTTTGAACAAATTAAAACAAAAGCATTGAAACTATGAATTGTAACACAAAAAATAAAAAATCACAACCTAGCCAACCAGGTCTAACTACACAATATTTCTGCCAATATAATTATTATTAATTTAATTGTTGCTTTTATTTAAAACAAATCGATTAAATATAATATTCCTTCATAGAAACTGATTCACCATTCTTGCCAAAAATGAAATGATCAACCAAAGTTACATCTAAAAATTTTAGTGCTGTTTCTAATTTTTGAGTTTTAATCTTATCTGCCAAGGAAGGAACAGCTATTCCATTAGGGTGATTATGTGCCAAAACGATTCGATCAATGTTCCAACGTATTGTGAACCTAAAAAGTGACTCACACGACACGTCAATAGCCTGCCTGGTTCCCGTTGAAATTTTCTCACAAGCAACAAAATAAGCACAATCATCAATTCCGGCAACAAACAAAGTTTCAGTAGTTCTTCCAATAAACTTTGCCTTAAAATATTCAGACCACTTTTTGGGGTTATCCATAATTTCACTAGATTTTGACATATCTTCAGCATATATTCTAAAAAGCTGTGGAATATGTTTAAGCAAAATCGCAGCATGATCACCTATTCCACTAACCTGAATCAAAAGCTCATAGGGCGCATTCAAAACTCCAGCAACTGAACCAAACATTTCAAGAAGCTCATGAGCTAATTTATTTGTATCACGTTTAGGAATTGCATAAAACAAAATAAACTCCAAAACTTCATGCGGTTCAAATGAATCAAAACCTGTTTTTAAAAACCTGCTTTTCATTCTGCTTCTGTGACCAAAATGTGCATGTTTAGACATATCATGACCTCCAAAAATATAATCAAAGCAAAAAATTAAACTGTTCAATTCAAATTTTATTCCATCAAATCGACCGATCAAAACAATTAAATTACACAAAAAAATCTGATAGGACCTGCCTCTATTCGCTTTACAAAAAATATAAAAAATTTCAAAAAATTAAAGTTCACATTAAATTCCACATTAACATTTAAAACACATATTTTTAACAGTTTTTATGAATTTGGTAATATTTGCTAATTGGTAAAATCACAAGCTAACTATATATTAAATCAAAACAAAAATCAACACGAAAGCAAGAGAGCCTACTTGAAAAGCTTGAACTGCCTACAAGCTATAGGCCTACAGATATTTTGCTATAAAAACCCAAAAAAACTTGAAATATAAACCCAAATATGTTAAAATGTAGAGCGATTTTTATAATTTTCGATTTCCTAAATTCAATTCGGAAAGGTTTTCAGAAACAATGAATAACAAAAAATTTGAAGTTGATTTTGCTGGAAAAAAATTAAGTTTTGAAGTGGCAAAAACCAGCGCACTTGCCAATGGTTCCTGCTGGGTTCGCTGCAACAACACAGTTGTTATGGCAAACGTCACAATGTCTAAACAACCACGCAATGAAATAGATTTTTTTCCCCTTTCTGTGGAATATGAAGAGAAACTCTACGCTGTCGGAAAAATTCCAGGCTCCTTCATTAAAAGAGAAGGCAAACCATCAAACAGCGCCATTTTAGTTTCACGCTGCATCGATCGGGCTATTCGACCATTCTTTCCTGAAGATATGAGAAACGATGTCTGCGTTGTGGCAACTGTTCTGTCAACCGATTTGGAAATCAGCCCCGAAATCTGTGCGATGATTGCTGTGTCTGTTGCACTTTTTGTTTCTGATATACCATGGAATGGCCCAATAATTGGAATAAACGTTGGGTTAGTTGATGAAAAAATTATTTTGAACCCAAGCAAATCCGAAAGAGAAAAATCAGAGATGAATCTAACTGTTGCAGCAAGTTATGAAAGAATAGTTATGATTGAAGCTGGAGCCAATCAGGTTAGCGAAAATTTAATGCTCAAAGCTATTGAAACTGCCCATGAAGAAATTAAAAAATTAATTAAATTCATAGAAAGCAACTTAGACAAATTAAAAAAAATTAAAGCGAAATATTTAAAACAAACGCTTCCTGAAAACATTTTGGAAACAATTAGAAATAAATATAGTGATGAAATTGAAAATGCATTGTGCACAAAAAACAAAATAGAACGCGAAAACAAAATAGATTTAATAATCCAGCAACTTCATGAAGAATACGATGAAAAATTCGGCCAAGAAGCCAATAAAATAGAAGAATGTGTTGCCTATATCGAAAAACAAATGGTTAGAAACCTTATTTTTGATAAAAACAAGCGTGTTGATGGTCGAAAGCTTGATGAAATAAGACCAATTAACTGCGAAGTTGATGTTTTGCCCATGGTTCATGGTTCAGCGGTTTTTTCAAGAGGACTAACACAAACCATGTCAATAGTTACATTAGGCGGACCAACAGAAGAACAAAAACTCGATGGCCTAAACGAACAAACCTCTAAACGGTATATGCATCATTATAACTTTCCATCATATTCGGTTGGAGAAACGAAGGCCAGCAGAGGCCCTGGTCGCCGCGAAATTGGCCACGGAGCCCTTGCAGAAAGAGCGCTCGAAGCTGTAATTCCAAACAAAGACATTTTTCCATATACTATCAGAGTAGTTTCCGAAACACTTTCATCAAACGGATCAACCTCACAATCATCAATTTGCAGTTCAACGCTCGCATTAATGGACGCCGGCGTTCCTATTTCTGACCCGGTTGCGGGAATTTCCTGCGGCTTGATTAAAAAATCTGACAAAAACTTCAAAACCTTCCTAGACATTCAAGGAATAGAAGACTTTTTTGGGGATATGGATTTTAAAGTTGGAGGCACAAAAAAAGGTATAACAGCAATTCAAGTCGACATAAAAACCGATGGCCTTAGCCTAGAAATTATTAAAGAAGTTTTTGATAAAACCAAAAAAGCGCGAATCAAAATTATTGATGAATTTTTCGGAAAAGTTTTAAGCAAACCAAACAGAAAAGTTAAAAGCTGTGCCCCAAAAATTGTCAAATTCAACATTCCGATTGATCAAATCAAGAATGTTATCGGCCCGTATGGCAAAGTTGTGCGAAAAATAGTGTCGGATTTCGATGTTAAAATTGACATAGAAGAAGATGGAACAGTTTTCATAAACGGCCTTGATGAAATTAAAATTTTGCAGGCAAAAAAGTTTGTTAAAAACATTGTTACCCCGTTAAAAATAGGTGGAATATATAGCGGGAAAGTTAAACGTATCACTGATTTTGGCGCATTTGTTGAAATCGTTCCCGGAAAAGAAGGACTAGTTCACGTCTCAAAGTTGTCAACAAGCAGAGTCCAAAATGTTAGTGATATAGTTAAAATAGACGATGAAATAACGGTTAAAGTAATAGATATTGATTCAAACGGAAAAATAAATTTATCATATAAAGACGCAAATTAGTTAAAATAAAAGCATTAAAAATAATCCAAATAAACAAGGAATAATTTTAAATTATTTTTGTTGACAAATGTAGAATTTAATGATAATATGAGGCAAGATTGTTGTGGTTGTAGTCTGAGCCTCTGTGGCGAAATAGGTAGACGCGAGGGACTTAAAATCCCTTGATCTTTAGGTCATGCCGGTTCAAGTCCGGCCGGAGGCACCACTTTTGTTTCTCTTTTTAAGTTTGGAATGGTTTTTCTGTTTTTGTCTTGAATTTTTTTGCTTTTTCTATTTCCTAAATTTTACTGTATTTTCTAAATTATTACATTTTACATTAATTTCGATGACAATTCATGATAAATTTCTGTTGTTTGTTTACAAAAGTAGCCTTTGTGTTTGCGATCAATGAAGCGAAAAAATGAAGCGAAAAAATGAAGCGAAAAAAGGAAATAGAACGTAGGATGTGTCGATTTTATCGTTTATCAAATAAACTTGTGTTCTTACTTGAACATATGATTTAAGCTTACAAACTCTTGATGAGTTTAATCAATTTTAATATTAAAAATTGCAGGGAGGTTTAATCAATGAGAC
>JAZUIR010000063.1:0-7355 GCA_045642305.1 Oscillospiraceae bacterium
CATTTGATAGGTGTGTCCAATCGATTTTGAGGTGGAATTTGGTTGTTTTATATAAATCAAACAAAAGCGAAAAATATTTAAATGAGAAGGGGAGAATTTTTAATTGACTGTTAAAGACAAAATGAGAATCAAGCTTAAGAGTTACGATCACGTTATTGTTGATTTGTCGTGCAAAAAGATTATCGATACTGCTGAAAGGACAGGAGCTCAGGTTTGTGGGCCTGTTCCGCTTCCGACGGGAATTGAACGAGTAACTGTGCTGCGTTCTGTGCACAAACATAAAGACAGCAGGGAACAGTTTGAAATGCGCACTCATGGTCGTTTAATTGATGTTTTGAATGCGTCTAACAAAACAGTGGAGGCGCTTCAGGGGCTTGATTTGCCTGCAGGAGTTGAAATAGAAATAAAGCTTTAGTTTGTGGTGAGGCTTTTAAAAATTAGGAGGATCTGTACACGATGGAGAAAGGGTTAATTGGCAGAAAGCTTGGTATGACGCAAGTTTTCAATGAAGAAGGTGGAGTCATGGCGGTGACTCTAATAGAAGCGGGGCCGTGTGTTGTTGTTCAGAAAAAAACAGTTGAAAATGACGGTTATGGAGCGGTTCAATTGGGTTTTGATAACTTGGCAGCCGGCAGAGTGAATAAGCCCATGAAGGGTCATTTTGATAAGGCTAAGGCCGCGCCTAAACGTAAACTCTTGGAATTTAAGTTAAATGACATGGAAGCCTACAATTTGGGTGATGTGTTGAAGGCGGATGTTTTTAATGAAGGCGATGTGGTTGATGTTAGCGCTAGAAGCAAAGGAAAGGGTTTTGCCGGGGTCATAAAGCGTTTTGGAGCTCGTCGCTTAAAGGAGAGTCATGGTTCTGGTCCTGTTGTTCGCAATTCGGGGTCTATGTCGGGGGCTTCTGATCCGAGCAGAATTTTGAAGGGCAAGAAGATGCCAGGAAGAATGGGCGGCAAGCGAGTCACTGTGCAAAATCTGGTTGTTGTAAAGGTTGATGCTGAAAATGATTTGATTGCGGTTAAAGGAGCTGTTCCAGGGCCAAGTGGCGGTTTTGTTTCAATAGTTAGCGGAGTTAAAGCAGCAGTAAAGGAGAAAGAATAGATGGCAACGATTGCAGTTGTAAATATGAAGGGCGAAGAGGTTGGCAAACACGAGCTTTCGAATTCGGTTTTTGGAATCAAGCCGAATGAGGGGGCTGTGCATTTGGTTGTGGTTAATCATTTGGCGAATTGTAGGCAGGGGACTCAGTCGACTTTGACTCGTTCTGAGGTTCGAGGCGGCGGACGAAAACCGTGGCGTCAAAAAGGAACTGGAAGGGCTCGTCAGGGTTCAATAAGGGCGCCGCAGTGGACTCATGGCGGGGTGGCGCTTGGGCCAAAACCTAGGAGCTATGGTTTTTCGGTGAACAAAAAGGTTAGAAGGCTTGCTATGAAGTCGGTGCTTTCCGACAAGGTTTTGAATTCGAATATGATAGTTGTCGACAGATTTTGGTTTGAAGAATATAGAACAAAAAGGTTTGTTGAAATGCTGAGTGATCTAAAAATAGCGGGCAAGGCATTGTTTGTTTTGAGTGAGGTTGATAAGAAGTTAATTAAGAGCGCATCAAACGTTGTTGGAATAAAAACTGCAAATGTTTGTGAGATTAATGTTTACGATATATTGAACAATGAAAGTTTGGTTTTTGATTTGGGTGCTTTGCAGAAAATAGAAGAGGTGTATGCTTAAAAATGGAAAGACAAGCTAGAGATATTATATTGGCTCCTGTCGTTACTGAATGTTCTATGAATTTGTTGTCTGAGAAGAAGTATAGTTTTAAGGTTATGAAAAATGCAAATAAGGTTGAAATTGCCAAGGCTATTGAGAAGTTGTTTGGGGTTGATGTTTTAAAAGTGAACACAATGAACTGCGAGGGGCATCGTGTTCGTCATGGTAGATCGATTGGTTACAAGCCCGATTGGAAAAAGGCTATTGTGACTTTGAAGCCTGGTTCTAAAACAATAGAATTTTTTGACGACATGATTTAGTGATATGAATTTTTAAATTTTAAATTTTTCAAGGAGAGAAAGAACATGGCTGTGAAAATATATAAACCGACGACAGCTTCTCGGCGCGGCATGACTGTGCTTGATTATTCTGGCCTTTCAAAAGCTGGACCTGAGAAGAGTTTGCTTAAGGTTTTGAAAAAACATTCTGGTCGCAACAATAGTGGTAGAATAACTGTGCGGCACAGAGGTGGAGGCAATCGCAAAAAATATAGAATAATAGATTTTAAACGTAGAAAAGTTGGCGTAAATGCTGTTGTGAAAACTATTGAATATGATCCTAATAGGTCGTGCAACATAGCGCTTATTCAGTATGACGATGGTGTGAAGAGTTATATTTTGGCCGCTCATGAAATGAAAGTGGGCGATGTTGTTTGCAGTGGGGAAGGCGTTGATATAAAGCCGGGGAATGCTTTGGAATTGAAAAATATTCCAGAAGGAACGGTTGTGCATAACGTTGAATTATATCCAAACAATGGAGGGGTGTTAGTTCGTTCTGCTGGGGCAGGAGCTCAGCTTATGGCGAAGGAAGGCAAATATGCGCTTTTGAGGATGCCATCTGGCGAGCTTAGAAGAGTTTCGGTAGATTGTTTTGCGACAATTGGCTTGGTTGGAAATTTGGAATATGAAAATGTTAGAGTTGGCAAGGCAGGAAAAACCCGTCATATGGGCTATAGGCCAACGGTTCGTGGGTCTGTCATGAATCCTAATGATCATCCGCATGGTGGTGGTGAAGGTAAGTCGCCGGTTGGAAGGCCAGGGCCAGTAACCCCGTGGGGCAAGCCGGCTTTGGGTTATAAGACTCGAAAAAAGAATAAAAATAGTGATAAATATATTGTAAAAAGGCGAAATGGCAAATAGATTTTTGTTTTGTATTTTGATTTGCTACAGAAATGAAAGGAGGTTTAAATTTGAGCAGATCTTTAAAAAAAGGGCCTTATGTTATGCCAAGGCTTTTGGAAAGGGTTAAACAGCTTAATGAACAGAACAAGAAGGTGGTTTTGAAAACGTGGTCGCGTGCATCAACTATCTTTCCGGAATTTGTTGGACACACTTTTGCGGTTCACGATGGTAGGAAGCATGTGCCAGTTTATATTACCGAGGAAATGGTTGGGCATAAGCTAGGAGAGTTTGCACCAACTAGAACTTTTAAGGGGCATGCTGGAGCTAAAACTTCGAAGTAGAGTAGAGAATATTAGTTAGATTTAGTTATGGTAAAATAGATTGAATGGGAGCTAGGGTTTGATGGAAACGATTAGTGATTTTAAAGAAAATGAAGCAGTTGCAAAGCTTAGGTTTATTAGAATATCGCCGCGCAAAGTTAAAGTTGTTCTTGATTTGATTCGTGGAAAAAATGTTAGAGAAGCAGCGGCTATTTTAAAACATCTGCCTAAGGCTGCTTGTGAAAGTTTGGGTAAATTGTTGAAATCTGCAGTTGCAAACGCAGAACATAATTTTAATATGAGCGCTGCTGATTTATATGTTAGCGAATGTTTTGTCACGTGTGGGCCCACGTTGAAAAGAGCGCGTCCTGTGTCGAAGGGCAGGTCTCACAGAATATTGAAACGATCATCGCATGTCACTTTAAAGGTTAGGCAGTTTAACGGCAGAATGGTTGCAGGAAGGAGTTAAAAACATGGGGCAGAAAGTTAGTCCGCATGGTTTAAGAGTTGGATTGATAAAAGATTGGGATTCCAGATGGTTTGTTAGTAAAAAAGAGTTTAAGAATTTGGTTTTTGAAGATTATAAGATTCGTAAGTTCTTGAAAAAAAAGCTGTTTCCGGCTGGGGTTTCCAAAATTGAGATTGAGCGCAGTGCTGCAAGAATTAGGATTCATGTTCATTGTTCTAAACCAGGAATTGTTATAGGCAAGGGTGGATCTGAAATCGATAAATTAAAGGCTGAACTCGAAAAATGGTTAAAAGGCAGGGTTTATGTTAAAATATTTGAAGTTAAGGCGCCTGATTGTAATGCTCAGTTGATTGCTGAAAGTGTGGCGTTTCAGTTGGAGCGCAGGATAGCGTTTAGAAGGGCCATGAAGCAGTCGATTAGTCGTGCTATGATGGCGGGGGTTAATGGTATAAGAATTCGAGTTGCTGGAAGGCTTGGCGGAGCTGATATAGCGCGCGACGAAGTTTATTATGAAGGCACTATTCCGCTTCAAACTTTGCGCGCTGACATTGATTATGGTTTTAGCGAGGCGAGAACCACCTATGGCCGGCTTGGCGTTAAGGTTTGGGTATATAATGGTGAAGTGTTGAAAAAACAGGTTGATGGAATTGGTTCTGATGATATGACGATGCAAAAAGCGGGGTTTTCCAATCGTAAAGATGGGAGTTTTCGCAAGGATGGCATGGCGTCGCAGAAAAGCAGGAATTTTGGATTTAAATCTGATAGTGATGCTGAAGTAGTTAAAACAAATGAAAGAACAAGGGAAAGGAGATAGGGTTTCATGTTAATGCCGAGTCGAGTTAAGTTTCGACGGTCTCACAGAGGCCGAATGAAAGGTGTTGCAGCAAAAGGCAACAGGGTTAGTAATGGTGAGTTTGGCATGCAGGCGCTAGAGTCAGGTTGGATAACATCGAACCAAATTGAGGCTGCGCGTGTTGCGATAAACCGTTATATTAAGCGTGGGGGAAAGGTTTGGATTAAAATTTTCCCTGATAAACCCGTTTCGAAGAAGCCTTTAGGAGTTCGTATGGGTAAAGGTAAGGGTGCACCTGAATATTGGGTGGCGGTTGTTAGGCCGCAAAGAGTGTTGTTCGAAATTAGTGGTGTTCCGAAAGATGTTGCAAGAAAGGCTATGAAGCTGGCGGCCTATAAATTGCCGATTAAGTGCAGATTTGTAGTTAGAGAACAAGGAGAGGGGTTGGAAAGTGATGAAGATGTCGGAAATTAGGAAGTTGAACGAGGCTGAAACTAAAAAAAAGCTTTCGGAGCTCAAGGAAGAACTTTTTAATTTGCGTTTTAGACACAAAACTAGTCATATTGAAAATCCTATGAAGCTCAGATTCATAAGAAAAGATATTGCGCGAGTGAAAACTTTAATCAGTGAGCGCAGGTTGGCTAAAAATTAGAGCTGGCATTGATTTTGGAATAAATTTTGAAAGGAGGAAAGCGTGTTGAACGAAAAAAGAAGGCTTCGCAAAGTTAAGGTTGGCAAGGTCGTTAGTGATAAGATGGATAAGACAATTGTTGTTGCGGTTGTTGACAATGTTCGTCATCCCGTATATAAAAAGATAGTGAAAAGAACTGTTAAACGTCAGGCGCATGATGAACATAACAGCTGTCATATTGGTGATAGGGTCAAAATTATGGAAACAAGACCTCTTTCTAAGCGGAAAAGATGGCGTGTGGTTAATGTTTTAGAGAAGGCAAAGTAGGCTATTAGATTGAGCCATTATTGTTTAATTAAAGAAGGGGAACTAATTAATATGATTCAGATGCAAACCTATTTGAAATCGGCAGATAACACAGGAGCAAAGGAATTCATGTGTATTAAAGTTTTGGGGGGATCGAAACGGCGCTATGCAAACATTGGTGATGTTATTGTGGTTTCGGTCAAAAAGAGTATTCCTGGTGGAGCTGTAAAAAAAGGTGAAGTTGTTAAAGCTGTTATTGTTCGATCAAAACAGGGAGTTCGTCGAAACGATGGAACTTATATTCGGTTTGATGATAATGCTGCGGTTATAGTTAGAGATGATAAAACGCCACGAGGCACTCGTGTGTTTGGGCCGGTTGCAAGAGAGCTGAGAAGTAGAGGATATTTTAAGATTCTTTCGCTTGCTCCTGAGGTTATTTAGATTGGAAGAGGTGTTTGGTTTCTATGAAGAATAAAAAATTGCATGTTAGAACTGGTGATTTGATTAAGGTTATTAGTGGTAAGGAAAAGAACAAAACCGGGAAAGTGTTGGCGGTGTCAATAAAGGAAGGTAAGGTGGTTGTTGAAGGCGTGAACATAGCAACGAAACATCTTAAGCCTCGACAGCAGGGAACAACTGGTAGCATAGTTCAGGTTGCTGCTCCGATGTATGCTTCCAAAGTTATGTTAATGTGTCCTAAATGTAATAAGGCAACTAGGATTGCGCATGGGTTTGATAATTCTAGTAAGAAGATGCGCAAGTGTAAACATTGTGAGAATTTATTTTAGAAATTCAGATAAAAAAAGGGGGGATTAGGTTGTCGGAATCAGGGAATGTTTCAAGGTTGAAAGGCGTTTATAGGAGTGAGATTGTGGCTAAGATGATGAAAAGATTTGGCTATAAGAACACTATGCAAGTTCCTAAAATGGAAAAGGTTGTTATCAATGTTGCAGCAGGTGAGGCTAAAGATGATAAAAAAATCATTGACAACATATTGAATGATCTTGCGCAGATAACCGGGCAGCATGGAATGGTGTGCAAGGCAAAGAAATCAGTTGCTAGTTTCAAAATTAGAACAGGAATGCCTATTGGAGTTAAGGTGACATTGCGCGGGAACAGGATGTTTGATTTTATAGATAGGTTCTTTAATGTTGCGTTGCCTCGAGTTCGTGATTTTAGGGGCATTGATGCGAATTCGTTTGATGGAAGAGGAAATTATAGCGTGGGCATTAGGGAGCAGCTCATTTTTCCGGAAATTGATTTTGAAAAGGTTGACAGAACGCGCGGCATGGATATATGTTTTGTTACAACAGCAAAAACGGATGAGGAATCTAAAGAGTTGTTGACGCTTTTTGGAGCACCTTTTAGAGAAGTGTGAGGAGGGTTGGTTTTGTGGCTAAAAAATCGTTGAAAGTTAAACAGATGAGAGAGCCTAAGTTTTCGACCAGGGCTTATAGCAGATGTCAGATTTGTGGTAGGCCGCATGCCTATTTGAGAAAATATGGTGTGTGTAGGATTTGTTTTCGCAATTTGGCCTATAAGGGTTATTTGCCGGGCGTTAGAAAGGCTAGTTGGTAGATTTTTGTTTAGACTGTGTTTGGTTTGAATTTTGAATTAATATGTGGAGTGTGAAATAATGCAGATTACTGATGTTATTGCCGATATGTTAACTAGAATTCGAAATGCGAATTCTGTTAGACATGAGTCGGTTGAGGTGCCTTCGTCTAGGGTGAAAAAAGAAATTGCGCGCATTCTTTTGGAAGAAGGTTTTATTCAGAACTACAAGGTTATTGATGATGGGAAACAAGGAATAATAAAAATCCAGTTAAAATATTTGAATAATGGTAAAGAGCCGGTGCTCCTTGGGCTTGAAAGAGTTTCAAAACCTGGCCTTAGAAAATATAGTAGCTGTGAAAATTTGCCAAAAGTTATGAAAGGGCTTGGA
>JAZUIR010000064.1:0-1577 GCA_045642305.1 Oscillospiraceae bacterium
TACTTCGCATTTCTTGAGCAGCCTTATTAGTAAATGTTATTGCGAGAATGTTCCACGGGCTGCAAAGGCCCTTATCCAAAATATTTGCAATTCTATAAGTCAAAACTTTTGTTTTTCCAGAACCAGCGCCAGCAAGAACTAACAGCGGACCTTCTAAGGTTTCCACTGCGCTCTTTTGAGCTGGATTTAATTCTGAAAAATCTAGTGCCATAATTAATCTTTGTCCGGAAGCCCTCGCATTATTTCCATAATATGCAAGAATAAATCGCGAATGTTTTCATCGCTCAATTTTCCATTATTTTTCTTGCATAAATTCTCAATTACTTCTTCTTCTCGGGCCGCATCATATATTGCAATATTTGCTGCCTTTTTAATTTCACGAATATCTAAAGAAAGCTCTGCCCTTTCATTAAGCAGGTCAAGAATCTGTTTATCAATTTCGTTTATTTTATTTCGATTATCAATAATGTTATTTTCACCAGGCATTATATTAACCTTTCTAAAATTTATTTCTATTTGTTATTCTAACACGATAAGTTAAAAATATTTATTATCTTTCTAAATATTTATTTAAAATTTTATTTATTTTCATTCGCATATCAGTATTTTCTAGTGAAATTTCAGCGAGCCTTCTGCGTGCGTTAATAGTTTCTGAATATAATCACAATTGAGAGAAAGGAGCAATTTATGACTATGTTTGACGACATCAAAAAACAACTAAAAGGCGAAAATAATATAAGTAATTCTAGTCTGCCGTGAACTTTTGATAATGCAAACAATAATAATGAAGATGTTGCGACTAAAAAGTTCGACACTAAAAAGATTGCTACTCTTGGGCTAATTCTCCTTGTTGTTCTTGTAGTCATTATTGCTCTTTTCAATTTTTTTAACGGTTCTAATTCCGTTAGTGTTGAAGCCAGCGAAACATCAACAGAAGACACGAAATCTGAGATTCAGGTTCATATTGCTGGCGAAGTAAAAAATCCCGGACTATTTAAACTGGAAGATGGTGCACGAATTAATGATGCTGTCGAAGCTGCTGGAGGCTTTACAGATAATGCAGATAAAGATTCGTTGAACCTTGCAAAAGTGGTCGAAGACGGAGAACAAATTGTCGTTCCAGCTAAAGGTGATGGAAATGCCGAAACCGAAGCTTCGTCTTCGGCGCTAAACAATGGAAAAGTGAACATTAATACTGCGGATTTAGCAACTCTGCAAACTTTAAGTGGCGTGGGCCCCTCAACTGCTCAAAAAATTATCGACTATAGAAACGCAAACGGAAAATTCAAAACTATCGATGATTTAAAAAAAGTAAGCGGGATTGGAGAGAAAACTTTTGCTAAATTCAAGGATAAAATTTGCGTCTAGACAATGTTCCAAAACGCCCCAGCATTCCGATTGTCCTTCAGCTTGCGTTAGTTCTATGGGGAACCACAGCTTTTTGCTATTCAAGCCTTGCTAATATAATTTGTGAGGAATGACTTCAAAAATTAATCCCCATTATTCTCGTTGCATGCTTAATTACTATATTATTACTTGCAATTTTACTTTGGGTTTGAGGGACTAAATTTTGAATA
>JAZUIR010000065.1:0-2174 GCA_045642305.1 Oscillospiraceae bacterium
TGGATTTTATTCAAACGAAATAAGTGATCAATTTATAAATGTTCGCAAACAATTTCTAGCAATTTTAAACAAAGAAGCAAAACTTATGGAAATTGTGAAATTAATAGGCGCCGATGTTCTTCCGGATGATGAAAAATTAGTGTTAGCGATTGCAAAAATCATAAGGATTGGTTTTTTGCAACAAAATGCATTCCACAGAATAGATGCATTTGTTCCGTTAAAAAAACAATTTGAAATGATGAAATTAATCCTCTACTGTTTCGAAAAAACTAAAAAATTGATTGCAAAAAACATTCCATTTTCGTTTATTGTCAACAGCAATATATTCAGCAAACTGGAACGCATGAAATTCGAAGTTGAAAACGATGACAGCAACGCCACCGCAGAAAGCTTTAAAGCCTACTACATTGAAATCGATAGTTTAATCGAAAAACAAATCAAAAACTAAAACTAATCTAAGAAATGCATAATTTCAACTTAACCAAAATTTTATATCAAAAACAAATCAGAACTAAAATGAATTGGAGCACTGCATCATGGCAATATATCACATGGGATTAAATCAAATAAATGGCAGCTTAATTGTTCTAAAAAACGTTGAAAATGTGGGATTCGATGAACTCGTTAAAATAAAAATTTCTGATGGATCAACCAGGCAAGGCAGAGTCGTTCAAATAGATGGCGACAAGGTTGTTTTACAAGTTTTTGAGGGCACAAGTAATCTATCACTAGAAAACACAAAAGCCGAATTCACAGGCAGACCGATTGAAATAGCGCTTTCAACAGAACTGCTTGGAAGAATTTTTAATGGATGCGGCAAACCAATAGATGGCCTCGGTGAAATAATGTCAGAAAAATTCTGTGATATAAACGGCAGCGCAATAAATCCTGTATCAAGATTATATCCTAAAAATTTCATTGAAACAGGAATAAGCGCCATAGATACACTAACAACCCTAATTAGAGGTCAGAAACTGCCTATTTTTTCAGAATCAGGCTTGCCGCACAACGAGCTAGCCGTGCAAATTGTTAGCCAAGCAAAAATTTCTAGCGATGAAAATGAAAACTTTTGCATAGTGTTTGCTGCGATGGGAATAAAAAATGACGTAGCAAACTATTTCAAAACCAAATTTGAAGAAAGCGGAGTTTTGCATAGAGTAGTAATGTTTTTGAACCTATCAAACGACCCAATAATAGAACGAATTTTAACCCCCAGGTTTGCACTAACGGCTGCTGAATTTTTAGCATTTGAAAAAAATATGCATGTTCTAGTAATTTTAACCGACATGACTTCATATGCCGAAGCTATCCGAGAATTTTCATCATCTAAAGGCGAAATTCCAGGACGAAAAGGCTACCCAGGCTATCTGTATTCCGATTTAGCGCAAATATATGAACGCGCCGGAGTGGTTAAAGGCAGTGGGGGTTCACTAACTCAAATTCCAATTCTGACTATGCCAAACGGCGACATAACGAATCCTGTGCCTGATCTAACCGGTTATATAACAGAAGGGCAAATTGTTCTTTCAAAAGAGCTGTTCCAACAGGGAATAGTTCCGCCAATTGCTGTTTTGCAGTCACTATCACGCTTAATGAAAGATGGAATCGGTGAAAAATATACTAGATTTGACCACGCTGACGTTGCAAACCAACTATTTGCTTCATACGCAAAAGTCGCTGAAGCCAAATCGCTAGCGTCAGTTATTGGCGAAGAAGAACTCAGCAAAATAGATAAACTATATTTAAAATTCGGATCAGAATTTGAAAACAAATTTTTAAATCAAGGTTTTAATCAGCGACGAACCATTGAACAAACACTAAACCTTGGATGGCAGCTACTTAAAATATTACCGAAAGAAGAACTTAACCGAATTGATAGCGAACTTCTAAACAAAATGTTTTATGATGATAATGAAATTAAATCTTAGAATAATATAGTTATCAAAAATAAAAATAGAATCAAAAACAGCTTTAAACCTCAAAAATCACTGCAACTTAAAAAATTTAAAATTAAAGCAAAACCAAAAAACTTCAAACAAAATTGCTTAAAATAACATATGTTCAGAAATATATTTAAAATAACAACGATGGGGTTTGAAAAAAATGAACCTTTCTAATTCTCCAACCAAGGGAACACTCATAAATCTTAAAAAATCGCTACAACTGGCGAAACT
>JAZUIR010000066.1:0-3763 GCA_045642305.1 Oscillospiraceae bacterium
CTGTTGCTAATTCTAGCATATGAGTAAACACATGTGCAACAAAAAAATAAAATTAATTTTTAATTCTCATGGTTGAATCTAAACGAAAAAATAACTTCAAATTTGAAAAAATCACTAGAGTTTAAGTTAAACAAACCAACCTATTTGTCATTCCGATGTTTTTGAATTAAACAATGTCTGTTTACCAAATCTTTCAGCAAACTAATATTGCTTTCCTCGCATCAAACAAACACTTAGATAGTTCGTAAAAACTATTACTAAAATCTACATTAAACAAAGCAGCAATTCGCAAGTTCAACATTATCAAAACTTGCAACCAAGCTTCCATCCTTTTTATCATAAACTTCTACCTTATAAGCTGACGGTGATTTTGCTGTTTCCTTTTCTATCTTTAGCCTCTCAACAAAAGCATCTATAACCTTCTTAGTGTCTGCACTGATTTGAATCAAACAATAACCATAAATATAAAATAAAATAAAAAAGATATTGTAATTATTCTAAAAATATGCGAAAATATGCGTTGTATTGAAGAAATTGGAGACTTTAAAATTGCTAACAGAAAATAAAAAAGATTTCATAAAATTTATGTTGAATTGCAACGTCCTGCAATTTGGAAACTTCACAACAAAAAGCGGCCGGCAAACGCCCTATTTCATAAATACAGGCAACTACAAAACCGGAAAACAACTTCAAATTTTAAGCGAGTTTATTGCCAATGAAATAGTAACTTCCAAATGCAGATTCGATGCTTGTTTCGGTCCAGCCTATAAAGGAATTCCTCTTGTTGTGGGTTGCTGCGAAGCTCTGTTTAGAAAATATGATATCGATAAACCGTTTTTTTTTAACCGAAAAGAAAAAAAAGACCACGGTGAAGGTGGCTTTTTAATTGGATATACTCCAAAAACTGACGATAGAATAATAATAATCGAAGATGTTCTAACAGCCGGCACAGCTATAAACGAAACGGTTCCTAAGCTAAAAGAAAAATTTGAGATAACAATTTCAAACTTGTTCATTACCGTTGACCGACACGAAAAAATCAAAAACTCTGACATTGGCGCTACAGAAAAAATATTCAAACAATTTGAAATAAAATCACATTCAATAGTAAACATATACGACATAAAAAACTTCATCGAAAACAACTCAAAATTCCAAAAACATATGTCTCAAATGAATGAATACATTGAAAAATACTGCATCGCTCCAGATTCGAACAAAATCAAAACCTGAATTCGCAATCAACATGATGATCGTTTACAATTCCAATTGCTTGTAAATATGAATATATTATCACAGGGCCAACAAAACTAAAACCTCGATTAATTAAGTCAGAGCTAATTTTTTTCGAAAGCTCACTTTCTGCAGGCATGTCCTCCCTACAATATATTTCATGATATATCACTTTGTTTTTTGTAAAATTCCAAATATATTTATCAAAACTCCCAAATTCATCTTTAATCCTCAGAAATTTGCCTGCATTTTTTATAGCAGCACTAATCTTAAACCTATTCCTAACAATATTTTTGTCATTAAGCAAACGCTCAAAATCAAGATGATCAAACTTTGAAACTTTAGCCACATCAAAATCACAAAAAGCCCTAAAAAACGCATCTTCCTTATTTAAAATAATCTCCCAACTGAGCCCTGCCTGAAACATTTCAAGAACAAGCATAGCGAACAATTTTGAATCATCATGAACAGGTTTACACCATCTAAAATCATGATATTCTAAAATTTTTCTTGAGTCTTCATATTTCGTTCTACCAAAAAAACTATGGTCACAACGAACACACATGACCCATCCTCCGACAAAACCATTTTAAACCCAAAAACCCTAACAAAAACCATCAAATATTAGCATTATGTCAATTCAAAAAACAAGCAATGACTGAATCTATAAGCCGAGTTCTGTTTTTGTGACAATCTATCTTGATATTGCGTCACCGCAACATTCTAGCCATCTTTCGAAGCAGGCCGGACAGGCCTTAAACGCTTCAGTCGATGTTGCACCAAATAGGGTTTACATAGCAACATTGTTTCCAACGTTCTGGTGAGCTCTTACCTCGCCTTTCCATCCTTACTCAACACAAGTTAAGCGGTTTATTTCTGTTGCACTTTCCCTAGAGTCGCCTCCGCCTGCCGTTAACAGGTATTCTGTCCTGCGGTGCTCGGACTTTCCTCACTACTATTTAAGTTAAGCAGCGCTGCCACACAACTCACTCATTGAATGTTTTTTCATATTTTTTCATAACTCACAAAAAATTTTCGATGACAATTCTTCATATCCCGGCTTTTTCAAAAGAGCAAACATATTGTTTTTATAAGCCTCGACGCCAGGCTGATTAAACGGATTCACACCAAGCATATAGCCAGAAACTGCACACGCTTTCTCAAAAAAATATATTAAATATCCAAGCTCAAACTCACTTAATTTCTCAATTTCCAAAACAATGCAAGGCACTCCCCCGCCACTGTGAGCAAGTAAGGTTCCCTTAAACGCCATTTTGTTAACCTCGCTCACATTTTGATTTGCCAAAAAATTCAAACCATCAAAATTCGATTCATCCGGCTCAATAAACAAATCCGACTTCGGCTTATCTACCTTTAAAAAAGTTTCAAACAAAATTTTAGACCCATCTTGAATAAACTGACCAAGCGAATGCAAATCGGTTGAAAAAATAGTTGAAGTTGGAAAAATTCCCTTGCCACATTTGCCCTCACTTTCGCCAAACAACTGCTTAAACCATTCATTAAACAGCGCCAATTCTGGCTCAAACGAAGCAATCATTTCAATTTTTTTGCCTTTAGCATATAAAATATTTCGAATAGCAGCATAACGACAACAAGAATTCTTGACCATATCAAACTCACAAAAATCAGAAACAGCAACCCTAGCTCCTTCAAGCAATTTTGTTATTTCAAAACCAGCAACCGCAATCGGAAGCAACCCAACAGCAGTTAAAACCGAAAACCTCCCGCCAATATCGTCAGGAATAGTGAACCTCTCATAGCCGCTAGAAACTGCTAATTCATTCAGCCTACCCTTTTTTGCATCAGTCGTGCAATATATTCTTGATTTCGAACCTTCAACACCATACCTTTTTTCAAGCAACCTCTTAAAAAAACGAAACGCAAGAGCTGGCTCAGTTGTTATGCCTGACTTCGATATAACGTTAACAGAAAAATCCTTGTTCTCACACAAGCTCAAAACTTCGCTCAAATGAGTTGAACTTATATCATTACCAACAAAAAAAACCTGCAAATTATTCTTTCTCGAAAAATTATGAAGCGGAAAACCTAGTGCTTCAATAACAGCGCGAGCCCCTAAATAGGAACCCCCAATGCCTATTACTATTAAAATTTCAGAATCGTTCCTTATTTTTTCAGCAGCTTTGTTTATTCTAAAAACTTCCTGCGAAGACAATTCATTAGGCAGGTTCAACCAACCCAAAAAATCATTGCCTTCGCCTGTTCCACGACGCAAAACATCATGGGCAGCCCGAACCAAATGCGAAACACCTAAAATTTCATCATCAGAAACAAACTTTTTAACATAGTTTTCATTTAAATTCACTGTCATGTTTTAAACTACCCCATTAAATTAAAATCAACAAAAACTATTTTAAATCATTTTTTTTAGAATTTCAATCAAACTTTAAATTTTTTGAAAAACTAATCTAAATTAATTCCAGCAAAAAAATTTTTAACAACAGCCCACAATAAGAATCCAAAATTAACCTTTTTCAATTCTTCTTTCGTC
>JAZUIR010000067.1:0-1610 GCA_045642305.1 Oscillospiraceae bacterium
TTAAATGATCAAACATATTAAAATTGTTTTTGTGTAAAAGTTTTTAGTTTAAGCGATCAGATATAAAAAATTAAGCGATAGGTTTAATAAACTGGATAGAGTTAAAATTTTGTTTGTATGCGTTATTTTTATTTCTAAACCTGTGATTTTGGAGAGATTAATCATAGAATAGGTCTATGTTTTTAAAAATATGGTTGGATTTTTTAGAATGTTTAATTAGTGGTTTCAAAAATTCAATTAATTCATGTTTTAACATTGTCAATAGTTAGGAAAACAAATTTGAGCAAAAATTTAAATATTTATTGTAAAAATAAATCAAACGTGATATATTCAATTAAAGGTTTGCAAAAAAATATTGGCCATCTGGGTGTAGCGCAGCTTGGTAGCGCGCCATCTTGGGGAGGTGGAGGTCGCGAGTTCAAATCTCGTCACTCAGACCAGCATAATTAAACAGGAGATTTAATCAAAATGAAGAAGATGATTGAACATTTCGGGTAACAACGCTTAGTTTAAGTCTTATTTTTTCTGATTTTTGTTTTGGTTGACATGCTTTTAGTTTTGTGATAGAATTTTTCTGTTGAGCATGTGGAGGTTAGGAATATGTTGGATAGGACGGTTACTTTTTCCCTGGAAAGTGATGATTGTGGAAATGTTAGAAGAGTTTTGACTATTGTTTATGATGCTTTGAAGGAAAAGGGATATAATCCTGTTAATCAGTTAGTTGGTTATATTTTATCCGAAGACCCAACTTACATAACCACATATAATGACGCTAGAAATTTAATTCGTAAGATTGATCGAGATGAGTTGTTACAAATTTTGGTTAGAAATTTTTTGAAGGAATAGGTTTTCAATTGAACATTAAGCTTAAAGTCAAGAATTTTTCTTTGAGGCAAACTTTGTTGAGTGGTCAGTGTTTTCGTTTTGATGAGGTTTCGCAACATTGTTTTCGGGTTTTTGCATATAATAATTTTGCTGAAATAACTCAAGAAGGTGATGTTTTAAATTTTAAAAATTCTAGTTGTGATTCTTCATTTTGGGTTAATTATTTTGATTTAAACGGAAGTTATTCGAATTATTTATTTGGCTTCAAAGGCGATTTTGTTTTGGAAAAAGCAGCCAGTTTTTGTGGTGATATTCATATTTTAAATCAGCATCCTTTTGAGGTTTTGGTGTCGTTTTTGTTTTCTTCAAACAACAAAATATCTCGAATCAAAAAAATAATTTCGGTTTTGTGTGAAAATTTTGGGTCGAGATTAGGTTTTGGTTTTGCGTTTCCAACTGTTGAGCAACTTAAGGGTTGTGGTTTGGATGATTTTGAGGTTTTAAAATCTGGTTTTCGCAGTAAATATATTTTAGATGCTGTTTTGAAGGTGAGTTCAGGCGAAGTTGATCTTCAAAAGATTCAGAATCTTAGTTTGAGTGAGGCAAAAGATGAACTTCTAAGAATCAAAGGAGTTGGCAGCAAAATTGCCGATTGTGTTTTGCTTTTTGCCTATCATAGGTTTGAGGTTTTTCCGGTTGATGTTTGGATCAAACGGGTTATCGAAAAATATTATGGCTCAGGTTTGAGCAGTCAGGTTTTGAGTTGTCCGGGTTTTGAAGTCGGA
>JAZUIR010000068.1:0-24364 GCA_045642305.1 Oscillospiraceae bacterium
CTTATTTTGATCTTTCTTTGCGTTATCATTTTTGTTCTGGTCCATGCTTTTCACTCCGTTCTTTTTTAAAATTATAATTTATAAATAGTTTTATAAATTCTAAAGTAGAGCCTCAATATAAGGCTAGCCACTACAGTCAAAAAACTCGAGTTAAAACCCGAAAGCTCAAACAACAAATTTTTAAACTGCCTTATTATTATTTACATAATTAAATTTTATATTCAAAAATTTTAGGGAAATTTTATGTTTGATTTAACTTTTTTTGAAAACAAAAATTTTATAGCTTGTTTTATGACATTTTAGTTTACGATTTTTAGTTTGGCTGATTATATATTAAATTTACCTGCTTAATTATGTGAAAAATATTGCACAGATTTTAAAATAATGTTAAAATTTTGTTGATCGGGGGTTTAAAGTTGTGTCTGGTCATTCTAAATGGAATAATATTAAGAACAAGAAAGAAAAAATCGACATTGCGCGTTCCAGAATTTTCACAAAAATAAGTCGAGAAATATATGCTGCGGTTAAAACTTCTGGCGCCGATGTTTCGACCAATAGAAAGCTTAAAGATTTGATTGCAAAAGCTAAAATTAATAATATTTCAAGCAGCAACATTGAAAGGGTTATTAAAAAGGCTGCGGGAGATGTTAACAAGAGTTGTTATGAAGAAGTTGTATATGAAGGTTATGGCCCGTGTGGGGTTGCAATTTTGATTGAAGCTTTAACTGATAATAGGAATAGAACAGCTTCGAATTTGCGTCATTATTTCGAAAAATTTGGTGGAAAATTAGCAGTGGCTGGTTGTGTTAGTTTCATGTTTGAAGATGTGGGGTTTGTTCATGCAACCCGGAAAAATTTAACTGAAGATGAGGCAATGAACGATTGCTTGGAGGTTGGGGCAAGCGATTGCGATGTGGTTGATGGTTGCGTGGAGGTTGTTGTTGGTGTTTCTGGGTTAGATGATGTTGTTAAGGGGTTGCAGGAACGGAATTATGATATTTTGTTGGCAGAAACAAGAAAGATTACCAAAAATTTTTCTAATTTAAATTCCGATGAGGATGTGCAGCGGTTTGATTTATTGATTAAAACTTTGGAAGGTGATGGTGATGTGCAAAGTGTTTGGACGAATTTGCAAGATTAGCTTGAATGAAGAGATGAAATCAAGTTTGAGCATGTTTTTGAAAAATTAAGAAGTTTTTAAGGTTTATTTTTAATTTTTTATTTTAATTTTTATGTTACCATTATGTGTGTATGTATGTGTGTATGTATGGATATATGGTGTCGTGCTATTTATTCAATTAGTGTTCTAAAAATTGGAGGAAATTCTATGTTTTTACAAAATGAATTTAAAACTCATTCTAGCTCATGTCTTTCAGAATCGAATGTTGGTGAGAAGGTTAGGGTTGCGGGTTGGGTTGAAACGATTCGTGATCATGGTGGTGTTATTTTTTTAGATTTGCGTGATTGTGGCGAAATTTTGCAGGTTGTTATTCATGATGAAAGCATGCTTAAAGGGGTGTGTCGAGAATCGGTCATTTCGGTTGAAGGAACCATTCGAAAACGCGATGAAATGAACTATAATGAAAAGCTTTTAACCGGAAAAATAGAGCTTTTCTGTGATAGTTTAAGTCTTTTGGGGCCGTGTGCCGAGGTTTTGCCTTTTGAGATTGATTCTTCGCGTTCGGTTAAGGAGGATTTGCGCTTGAAGTTTCGTTTTCTTGATTTGCGCAATAAGCTCATGCATCGAAATATTGAGTTTAGGGCGAAGGTTATTTCGTTTATGCGAAAAAAAATGGAAGAAATGGGTTTTTTAGAAATTCAAACTCCAATTTTAACGGCTTCTTCACCCGAAGGAGCTCGTGACTATTTGATTCCTAGCAGGAAACATAAGGGCAAGTTTTACGCTCTTCCTCAGGCTCCGCAAATTTTTAAGCAGTTGTTGATGGTGTCTGGTTTTGATCGCTATTTTCAGGTTGCACCTTGCTTTCGTGATGAGGATTCCAGAGCCGATAGGGCTCCTGGTGAGTTTTATCAACTTGATTTTGAAATGGCTTTTGCGACCCAAACTGATGTTTTAAATGTTGCTCAGCAGTTAATTCATTCTACTTTCACCGAATTTTCAAAATTTAAAGTTAGCGATTTGCCTTTTCCGATTTTCACATATGCGGAGTCTATGTTAAAATTTGGGACGGACAAGCCTGATTTGCGTAATCCGCTTGAAATTATTGATTTGTCGCCGATGTTTTTGAATTCGAGTTTTGCGGCGTTTTCGGGCAAGTGTGTGCGATCTATTAACGTTTTAGATTGTGCAGGCCAGCCGAATAAGTTTTTCGATAAGATGCTTAATTTTGCCACCAGCATAGGAATGAAGGGGCTTGGCTATTTGAAGGTTTGTGATGATTTAAAATTCAAAGGGCCCATAGATAAATTTTTAGATGAGAATCAGCGAGCAGAATTAATTAAAAAAGCAAATTTAAAGCCCGGGTGTGTGTTATTTTTTGTGGCTGATGAATATGGGAATGCTCCTGGTTTTGCCGGTCAAATAAGAACAAAATTAGCTGAGGCTTTAGGTTTGGTTGAAAAAGAAAGTTTTAGGTTTTGTTTTGTTAACGATTTTCCTATGTTTGAGTTTGACGATGAAATTGGAAATTATATTTTTACTCATAATCCATTTTCTATGCCTCAAGGTGGGTTCGATGCTCTAAATTCAAGGTCTATTAAAGATATTGTTGCGTGGCAATATGATTTAGTTTGCAACGGAGTTGAGCTTTCATCAGGTGCAGTTCGTAATCATGATTTGAAAACGTTGCTTAAGGCTTTTGAAATTGTTGGTTATGATGAAAAAAGTGTTATGGAGAAGTTCCCAGCTTTGTGCAATGCTTTCAGGTTTGGAGCTCCTCCTCATGCTGGAATGGCTCCAGGAATCGAACGTATGCTCATGTTGCTTTGCGGTGAAGAGAATATTCGAGAGGTTGTTGCTTTCCCAATGAATTCAAGTGCGCAAGATTTGCTATTGGGTGCACCAAACTTTGTTAGTGAGCAGCAATTAAGAGAAGTTCATTTAAAGATTCGGTAGTTTAAGGAGGAGTTTTGATGATTAATAAAAAAGAGCTTGAAAATATAGCAAGCTTGGCTAAGTTAGAAATTGAAACCGAAAGTTTTGATGAAATTTTGAACGACATGAAAGATGTTGTGGAGTTTGCTAACAAAATTGGGTCGGCTGATTTGAATGATGAAAGTTTTGTTGGGTTTGATGGTTTAAAGAACAAATTCAGAAGCGATGAGGTTGTTGAGTCATATTCTCAAGATGAAATTTTAAGAAATTGTAAAACAGCTGAAGAAGGTTTTTTTAGGTTGAATTTAAACGATGCAGATAGGAGGTTTTGAAGAATGATTTCCAGGCTCCATGATTTGCTTAAGCAAAAAAAAATTAGTTGTGTTGAATTGGCTCAAAAATATATTTCAGCAACTGAAAATCTAAATAAAAAGTTGAATGCCTACGTTTTAAAAACGCCTGAGGTTGCTTTGAAAGCTGCGAGAGTTGTTGATGAAAAAATAGCACGTGGAGAAGAAATAGGGTTCTTAGAAGGAATTCCTGCCAGTTTGAAAGATAATATTTCAACTAGCGGTTTGCGAACCAGTTGCTGTTCTAAAATTTTGCAGGGTTATGTTCCGAATTATGATGCATTTGTTTGGAAGATGTTGAAAAATTGCAATGTTGTTTTAATAGGTAAAACCAACATGGATGAGTTTGCTATGGGTTCGTCGTGTGAAACTTCTTGTTATGGTGGTGCGAAAAATCCGGTTAATGTTGATTATGTTCCAGGTGGAAGTTCTGGTGGAGCCGCGAGTGCTGTTGGTGGAGGGCTTTGTGTTTTTGGTCTTGGGTCGGACACAGGCGGTTCGGTTAGGCAACCGGCAAGTTTTTGTGGATTGGTCGGTTTGAAGCCAACTTATGGAGCTGTTTCGAGGTTTGGTTTGATTGCGTTTGCCTCTAGTTTAGATCAAATTGGGGTTTTTGCAACTAGTGCAGAAGATGTTTCAATGGTTTTTGATGAAATTTCGGTTTGCGATGAAAATGATTCGACTTGTCAGGGTAGTTCTAAAAAAACGTTGATTGAACTAGGAAAAAGTTTTGATGGTGTGAAAATAGGTTTTTGTGAGCAGCTTTTTAATATGGCAAATGATGAAGTAAAGTCTAGTGTCAAGAATGCGATTGGAGTGTTTGAAAAGATTGGAGCAAAAATTGTTGAAGTGTCGCTTCCTTCGACTGATTATGCTCTTGCTGCGTACTACATCATAGCGTGCGCTGAAGCTTCATCAAACCTTGGTCGCTATGATGGGATTCGTTATGGTTTTAGAACAACAAAGTCCTATCATGGCGTTAATGACATGATATGCAAAACTCGAAGTGAAGGGTTTGGCAGCGAGGTTAAACGCAGAATTTTGCTTGGAACCTATGTTCTTTCTTCGGGCTATTATGATGCCTACTATAAAAAGGCTCAGGCAATGAGAAGTAAAATTATTCATGAATTTGATGAGGCCTTCAAGGGTTGTAGTTTAATTATTACTCCAACTTCACCAACAACGGCTTTTAAGAGTCAAACTAAGTTTGAAAATGCAACTGATTCCTATTATGCTGATTGTTGCACTGTTCCGGTTAATATTGCGGGGTTGCCTGCTGTTTCGGTGCCCTGTGGATTTGATAAAATTGGCTTGCCTATTGGGTTGCAGTTGATTGGTCCTAGGTTTAGCGAAAGTTTGCTTCTTGCGGCCGCCAACAGTTTTGAAAAGCAAACTGGAAATTGTTTTTCAACAAAAATTAAGGAAGGGGTGAGTTTTTAGTGGAATATGATTTGATTATGGGGCTTGAAACCCATGTTGAATTGTCGACTAAAACTAAGATTTTTTGTGGTTGTTCAACTGTTTTTGGCGCAAGCCCTAACACTCATTGTTGCCCTATTTGCGTTGGCATGCCGGGAACAATGCCAAAACTAAATGAGCAGGTGGTTAGATTTGCTCAAATGGCGGGTTTAGCAACAAATTGTGAAATTACAAGGGTTGCCAGAATGGATCGCAAAAACTATGTATACCCCGATCTGCCTAAGGCTTATCAAATTTCGCAGCAGTCTGAGCCTCTTTGCAGGAACGGTTTTGTTTTTCTTTCAAACGGGAAAAAAATTGGAATCGAGCGCATTCACATAGAAGAAGACGCTGGCAAGTTGGTTCATGAACGAGGTCAGTTGTTCATTGATTATAATCGAGGTGGAGTTCCTCTAATTGAAATTGTGTCGAAACCGCATTTTAGTAGCGCAGATGAGGTTGTTGAATATTTGGAAAATTTGCAACTCATAATGAAATATATTGGAGTGTCGGATTGCAAAATGCAGGAAGGCAGTCTTCGTTGTGATGTCAATATTTCGGTTAAACCGCGTGGCAGTGAAAGGCTTGGAACTAGAACTGAAATTAAAAATATGAACTCGTTTTCGAATATTGCTAAGGCTATTAATTTTGAAAGCGCTCGTCAAATTGATTTGTTAAATCGAGGTGAAAAGATTATTCAGCAGACGCTTAGATTTGATGATTTGACTGGTGAAACCTTTCCAATGAGAGGCAAGGAAGACGCCAACGATTATAGATATTTTATAGAACCTGATTTAGTAACCATTGAAACGTCGGAGGAACAAATTCAGGCGTTAAAGTTCAAAATTCCTGAACTTGCCCATGATAAAATGCGGCGCTATGTTGATGATTTTGGGCTTGAACTGTATGACGCTAAGCTTTTGGTTAAATTTAGGAGGGTTGCGCAGTTTTTTGAGAAGGCGGTTGAAGGAACTAAGGCTTTTAAGAGCTGTGCCAATTTAATAATTTCATTGATTTTTTCCAGGCTTTCTAGCGAACAGCAAAAAGAAGATTTTGAGATTAAGGTTAGTTCGAATGAAATGAACAAACTTTTGGTGTTGCTTGAAAGTGGCAAAATAAGAAATAATATAGCAAAAAGAACCCTTGAGCAGATGCTTGACAGTGGTAAAAGGGTTGATGAAATTTTGAGTGATGATGATTTGAAAGGCTTGAGTGATGAAGAATTGCTTAAAATTTGCAGGGTTGCGGTTGAAAATAGTCCAAAGGCGGTTGATGATTATTTGAAAGGTAAAACTAAGGCGGCTAAATCAATAGTTGGAATTGTTATGAAGCAAACTAAGGGTAAGGCAGATGCCTTAAAGGCAGAAAAGATGATTGTGGAAATTATCGAAAAAAATTGAATTATTCCGTGGTTTGGTTATGTAGCATTGGCAGAGTTTTAAAATTTGTTTATGTTATTTCAATGTTTTGTTTAGCTAAATTATGATTGGTTTTTTTCTGAATTCAAGTCCGCAGCTTTCTATTTTGTTTTGTAGCATGTTTAATATGTCGGTTGCTTTTGAGTCAATTGCTGCACTTTCTGGGAATTGTTTTGCGATTTTTTTGAAGTTTGAGGTGAACAGGAAGTTTTTGTTTTTTTTTGCGATTGATGCGATCTTTTGACCTGTTTGATTAAAACCTAAAATTCTTGCATATGTTGGAAGATCTGGAATGTGGTGTTTGTTAATTTCCATTATTGAATATATTTCTAGTCGGCGAATCCTTGACAGGGTATAGCGTTTGGTTTTTGTAAGTTTTTCGAATTCTTCGAGGTTTTTAGCTTGTTTTGATGCTCTAAATAGTCTGTTTTCTAAACCTTCACTGACATCAGGAAGTTTTTTGAAATGGTTTAATGTTTTAATTCTTAAATTAAAAAATAGAAGTTTTTTTTGTTCGTCAAAATTAGTTTTGTTTGTGTAAAGATTTTGAATTTCTTTTGGAACATATTTTTTTATGGAATTTGGATTATTTCTAATATATTTTGAGCTAGCAAAGCAGTTGGTTGTTTTGTCGCAGTCGTGAGGAGTTTCCATGCGTTTAATTGTGTGAAATTGAAGAGGACATTTTAAATTCATGCTTGCTTTAATATATTCAATGCCAAGAATGTTGTTTGGTTGGTTCAAAATTGAAGTTAAATTTGAGTTAGTTTCTTTTTGAATAGCGATGCTTCGGGCTTTAGGGTAGCTCAAACCTTTTTTTAGTTCTTTTTTTATTTTTCCGTTGAGTTCTAGTTTTTTGCAGATGATTGCAAGTTCTTTTAAAGGTTCGATTTGTCCGATTTCGCTGCCAAAGCTAAGCACGTCTACAATGTCAAGTTCTTTAACTATTTTTATTGCTCCGTGTGCGAATTTTTCTGCGCTGGCACAAGAAAAAATGCTTGGAATTTCAATTACAAGATCGGCTCCGCATAAAATCGCAGCTTTTGTTCTGATCCATTTGTTGAAGATTGCAAATTCGCCTCGTTGCATCAAATGCCCGCTCATTATAACAACAACAGCGTCAAACATTTGTTTTGCTGTTTGCAATTGTTTTTTGTGCGCATTATGAAATGGATTATATTCTGCGATTATTGCTGCTATTTTCATGATTTTTTATCCTAAAAATTTATATTAGTAGTTAATTTTTTTGATTTTACATTTAATTTACGATATAATTCTCTTGTTTGCAATAGTTTTAAAATTTTCGTAAGGAGTGTTTTTTGATGGTTAGGTTAACGGCTAGGGGTTTTAATTTGGTTGAAGGAACTAAGCATGGTGTTGAGAAGGAATTGAAGCGAGTTGAAAAGATGCTTCCAAAAACTGCTAGTTTTGAGGTCACCATAACAAAAAAGGTTAATGGATATAATTGCGACATAATAGTTAAAGATGCTGGAAGTTTCATTAAAGGAGAGGCTCTTTCTGATTCTATTGAGTCGGCAATCGATTTTTCTGTCGGTGATTTGAAGCGGAAAATTAGGAAATTAAAAACTTATTTGGTCGACAAGAAACGTAAGCAAGGAATTGACAACATAGCAAATGCTATGGAAAAATCAGAAGAAAAATTTGATTCTGATTTTAGGGCGGCAACCGAAATAGTTAAAATAAAAAAGGTTATGCTTCAAATGATGGATGATGAGGAAGCTGTGGTTCAAATGGAAATGTTAGGTCATAAATATTTTGTATATATTGGTGAGGATGGAAACATACGGATAGTATATAAACGGACAAAAGGTTATGGAGTTTTGGTTTGCGATAGATAGATTTTGTTGATTTATTAATTTTGTCTACATGGTTGAAAATAGTTATCATATTTTTTGTTTTTGCATTAAATTTAGATTAACGAGCATTTGAAATTCCAAATAAGTTGTGGTTGTTTCAAAGTTAGGGGAGATTTTTTTTGTTAGAGGTTTTAGAATTATTTAAATCGTTTGTTTTAGGCATAATTCAAGGAATTACTGAATGGCTTCCAATTAGCAGCACCGGTCATATGTTGATTTTTAATTCTTTTTTCCCGCTTAATGAAGCGGTCTATTGCGGTGGAAGTGATTTTGTAAAATTGTTTGTTATTTTTATTCAGTTTGGTTCTATGCTGGCGGTTGTGTTTTTGTTTTTTAACAAGCTTAACCCGTTTTCTAGGCTAAAAAGTTTGGAACAGAAAAAATTTTCGGTTGATTTGTGGAAGAAGGTTGTTTTTGGAACGGTTCCCATAGTTGTGGTTGGTTTGGTTTGTAAAAAATTCGTTCAAAAGTTTTTTTATGGTAATTTTATAATAGCTTTGATGCTTATAGTTTATGGTATATTTTTCTTGCTAATAGAAAATTATAATAATAGTTTTAAAATTTTTAGTTTGGATAAGTTGAGCTACAGAACAGCAATGGGCATTGGATTGTTTCAGGTTTTAGCTATAATTCCGGGAACGTCGCGGTCGGGTGCAACCATTTTGGGGGCGTTGTTTTTGGGCTGTGTTCGTGAGGTTGGAGCGGAGTTTTCGTTTTTTTTGTCGATTCCAGCAATAACCGGGGCAAGTCTTGTTGAGTTGTTATCATATTTTAAAGATAATGGAGCAGCAGGGCTTATGTTTAATGAGATTGTTGTTTTGCTTGTTGGTTGTGTAACCGCATTTTTTGTTTCGATTTTTGTTATTTCATTTTTAATAAAATATATTAAAACGCATGATTTTAAGGTTTTTGCCTATTATAGAATAGTTGTTGGAATCTTAATTTTTGGGCTTATTGGTTTGAATGTTATTTCAATGTTTTAACTAAAAATAAGGTGAATTAAAAAAACATGAAAAAAGGAATTTTGTTTGTTGTTTCAGGGCCTTCTGGCAGCGGTAAAGGAACTATTTTGGGCAAGATTTGTTCTTTGAATAGTAATATTGCGGTTTCTGTTTCAGCAACCACTCGTAAGCCACGAGTTGGTGAAGTTTATGGTGAGGACTATTACTTTTTAGAAGAAGACGTTTTTTTGAAACATGTTGAAACCGGTGAAATGCTTGAATATAATAAATATTGCGGGAACTACTATGGCACTTTAAAAAGCGAAGTTGAAAGGCTTTTGAGTTGCAATGAAGTGGTAATTTTAGAGGTTGATGTTAATGGAGCTGAAAACATAGGTAGGGTTTATGAATGTGTGAAGGTTTTTGTTTTGCCGCCTAGTTTAGAGGTTTTAAAAAGTAGACTTGAAAAGCGTAAAACTGAAAATTTGGATAGTTTAAAAAATAGGTTAACTCAGGCTTGTGTTGAGGTAGAAACTGCATTTAAGTTTGATTATTTGATTATTAACGATGACGCTGATGAAGCGTCGCGGCAATTGCTTTCAATTGTTGAGGCAAATCAGAGAACTGTTTCCAGAATGAACTCGTTTTTGGAAGAATTTTTAGTTTCGGGTTTGAGTGAAGTTTAGTTTTTGGTTTTTGGAGGTTAAGAAATTGATTATTGATTTGGATGATTTAAAAAACAGCTCACTTCATGTATATTATCCGCTGATTATTGCGATATCCAAGCGTGCGCGTGAAATTGTGGATGATGAGCAGCAGGTGGTTGGTGATAACTCTGTTAAGGAGGCCTATGATGAGTTTAAGTCAGGCAAGTTTGTGATTGAAGTTCCTGATGATGAGGTAGTTTAGTTTTGTTTGTTTCTGTGGCGGTTGAAAAAACTTCTTTTTGTTTTGATAGACTGTTTGACTATGAAGTTGAACGTTGTTTTGAGTCGAAAATTAAGATTGGTTGCATTGTTGCGGTTCCATTTGGCAAATCTAACGGATTGCGTCAGGCCGTTGTTTTGAAGGTGTTTGAAGGCAGTGGTGGCGGTTGCAAGTTTGTTTTTGACGTTTTGTCGAAGCAGCCGGTGTGTTCGGTTGAGCTTTTGAGGGTTGTTAATTTTTTGCATAGCAATTGTTTTTGCACCTGGTTTGAGGCTTTCAGAACAGTTTTGCCTTCTGGTTTGTTTTTTAGAAAGCAAACCGTTTGGGTTCTTAGTTTTGTTAAAAATTTAAAGCTTAGTGAATCGGAGCTTGAATTAGTTTCACGGCTTAAGAAACTGATCGGTTCAACTAAACTTGATGTACATATTAAAAAATTGTTAGCTTGTGGTGATAGTGATGCTTTGATGCTAAAAAAAAAGGGAATTATTCAAAAAAATGAGGTTTTTAAAAAGAGAACAGGTTCGCAAAGATTTGACATGGTGGTTGCTATTAAAGATGATTTAAGCAATTTGAAGTTAACCAAAAAACAGAAAGATCTTCTAAATTTTGTGGAAAAGTTTGGGCCGACGTATGCAAAAAAAGCTTGTTATGAGTGTGGCGTTAGCAGGTTTGTTTTAAAAAAGCTTGAGCAGTTAGGTTTAATCAAATTTGTTGAAGGGGAACATGGCAAGCCAGAGCATATAGAACATAATTTTTGTGATGCTGATTTTTTTTCTTGTAAAATGCCTAAAATTGATTTGACTGAACAACAGCAAGAGGCAGCTAGTGGTTTGATTAATTTAATTGATATGGATAGGCCGTCAATAGCGCTTCTAAAAGGTGTTACTGGTAGCGGCAAAACTAGGGTTTTTTTGAAGCTTATAGAACATGTTTTAAAAAAGGGCAGGCAGGTTATTTTGCTGGTTCCAGAAATTGCGTTAACTCCGCAGATGGTTAGGTTTTTTAGAATGTTTTTTGGAAATTTTGTTGCAGTACTAAACAGTAGCCTCACCATTTCGCAGCAGCTTTTGGAACATGATAAAATAAAACAAGGCAAAGCTCGTCTTGTTATCGGAACGCGAAGTGCTGTTTTTGCGCCATGTGAAAATTTAGGTTTAGTTATTATGGATGAGGAAGGAGAACAAACCTATAAAAGTTCTGATTTGTCGCCACGATATCATGCTAGGGATGTTGCAAAGTTTCGTTGTTGTGAGTTTAAAACTTTGCTCGTTCTAGCGTCAGCAACTCCTTCGATTGAAACGCAATATTTTGCTAAAATCGGCCGATATTTTGAATTTGTTTTGCCCAATCGCTATAAAAACATGGCTCTTCCTAAAGTTTTGATTGTTGATAGTAAGACGGCAAAAACTTCTTTAATTGAAGATATTAGTGAGGTTTTGTTTAATGAATTGGCTTTGAATCTTAAAAATAAAGAGCAATCGATCGTTTTGTTAAATCGTAGAGGATATAATTCAAGTGTCGTTTGTTTTAATTGTGGTTTCAAGGCAAGTTGCCCTAATTGTTCGGCTGTTTTAACCTATCATTGTGTGAACGATTGTTTGATTTGTCATTATTGTGGTCATGTGCAGCAAAGTTTTAGGGTGTGCAAGAATTGTTTGAGTTCTAACATAGTTCATTTTGGGCAGGGAACTCAAAAAATTGAACAGAAGCTTGCAAAAACTTTTTCGAGTGCAAAAATTTTGCGGCTAGATTCTGATTCGGTTTATGGCAGGGTTGATTTGGAAAAAAAAATTGAAGATTTTGAATCAGGAAAATATGATATTTTGGTTGGAACTCAAATTGTTGCTAAGGGTTTAAATTTTGTTAATGTCACGCTGGTTGGGGTTCTTTCAATTGATAATATGCTATATGGCAGCGATTTTAGGAATTCGCAGCAGGTTTTTTCGCTTCTAACTCAGGTTGTTGGCAGGAGTGGTCGAGGTGATAAGCTTGGAAGAGCCATAATTCAAACTCATAATCCAACAAATTCGGTTATTTTAAGGGCAGCTGCTCAGGACTACGACGGTTTTTTTGATGAGGAAATTGTTGAACGAAAGGAGTTTTTTTGCCCGCCTTTTTGTGATTTATGTATAGTTAATTTTAGCAGTTTGGTTAGAGAAAGAACGCAAATTTGCGCTAAGAATTTTGTTTCAGAGTGTAAAAAAATGGCGAATGTTGGGGTTCCGGTGCAGGTTATGGGGATAGCGACTCCGTTTGTTGAAAAACTAAATAATCGCTACCGAAAAAGAGTTATTATTAAATGTAAAAATTGCGCTGATTTTAGAAATTGGATTCGAAAGGTTGCGTTTAATGTTTTTTCGTCTAAATATTTTTCGGGAGTTCGAGCTAACATTGACATGAATGGTGAAATATTGTAGACTGAAACCATATGTTTTTTTGTTTTTTGGGGTGAGATAGTTATGGCACTTAGGAAAATAGTGGAGGACTATGATCCGGTTTTGCATGCTGTTTGCAGGGAAGTTTCTAAGTTTGATGAGGGCTTGCGCGATTTTGTTTATGATATGATAGAAACTCTTCATAGTGTTGAAGGTGGAGTTGGGTTGGCAGCTCCTCAGGTTGGCGTTTTAAGAAGGGTTGCTGTGGTTGATGTTGGTAATGGTCCAATAGTTTTAATAAATCCAGAAATTGAGCAGCAAAGCGGTGAGCAGGTCGACATGGAAGGTTGTTTGTCGTTTCCGGGCAGGTTTGTTGAGGTTAAGAGGCCAAATTTTGTTAGAGTTAAGTCGTTTAATGAGAATGGGCAGCTCACGGTTTTTGAAGGGTCTGGTTTGGCAGCTAGGGCTTTTTGTCATGAAATTGATCATTTAAACGGAATAGTTTTTTTAGATAGGGCTGTTGAAGGTTCTAAATTAAAATCTGATGAGGAAATTGGCTAAAAAATTTTGTCGTGGTTGGTTAAAAAATGAGAGTTGTTTTTATGGGAACTCCTGCATTTGCAGTCGAAAGTTTGAATGAAATTTTGAAAACTAAAAACGAGGTTGTTGCAGTTTTCACTCAGCCTGACAAATTATGGGGGCGTAAAAAAATTTTGAAGGCTTCTGAAGTTAAGCTTAAGGCGCTTGAATTGGGAATTGTAGTTGAACAGCCTCAAAAAATTGGCAACGATGAGGTAGATTTATTAAAAAATTTTAAGCCTGATGTTGTTATTGTTGTTGCCTATGGCAAAATTTTGCCTAAGTTTTTTTTGGAGGTTCCAAGGTTTGGTTGTGTAAATATTCATGCTTCGCTTTTGCCAAGGCACAGGGGAGCGTCTCCCATTCAGTCGAGCATAGCAAGCGGTGATTTGGTGACTGGTGTGAGTGCAATGTTTTTGAATGAGCGAATGGACGCAGGTGATGTCATTGATTGCGTTGAAACGCCGATTTTTGAAAATGAAACGGCGGTTGAGTTAGGTTTTCGACTTTCAAAAATGGGGGCAGGTTTGGTTTGCAGGGTTCTTTCTGATTTGGAGGTTGGCAGAGTTCATAGTACTGTTCAAAATGAAGAATTGGCAACCTATGCTCCTGTTTTGACTAGGCAGAGTGGGCGAATGGATTTTAGTAAACCGGCTTTTTTAGTTCACAGGTTGGTTTGTGCAATGGTTTCTTGGCCTGTTGCTTTTTGTACAATTGGTGATAAGGTTTTGAAGGTTCACAGAAGTGTTGTTGTGACGGATCAATCTAATTTAAGGGCTGGCGAGGTTTGTTGTGAAAAAAATCGGTTTGTTGTTGGTTGTGGTGATGAAAATTCAGTGGAATTTTTAGAGGTTCAACTTGAAGGTAGGAAAAAAATGGATGCAGCCAGTTTTTTAAATGGAATGAGGCTTAAGTCTGGTATTTTTTTGAGTTAGGTGGTGATTTAATGTTCAGTAATTTTTATGGCTATGATTTATATTTTGTTGTTTTGATTTTGCCTGTTATTTTGTTTTCAGGTTTTGTTCACCTAAAATTAATGTCAACGTATTCTAAATTTTCAAGGGTTTTAAATTCAAAGCATTTAACCGGTGCTGTGGTTGCTCGAAACATTTTAGATGGGGCAGGTTTAATTAGTGTTAGAATTGAGCGAATAGGTGGAAGTTTAACCGATCATTTTGATCCAAGAAGTAATGTTTTAAGGCTTAGTTCAAAAAACTATGATGATGCTTCGATTGCTGCAGTGGGGGTTGCTGCTCATGAGGCAGGCCACGCCATTCAGTTTGCGGAAGGTTTTTTTCCCATAAAAATTAGATCAAAAGCTGTTGTTTTAACTCGGTTTGGTTCTAGCATGTGTTTTCCTATTTTGGCAGTTGGTTTGGTTTTGTCGATTTTTCAGTTGGTTGTTTTGGCGATTGTGCTTTTTAGTTTCACAGTTGTTTTCGAGTTTGTAACTTTACCGGTTGAGTTTGATGCTAGTTTTAGGGCGATTAGAATTTTGAAATCAGGGCAAATTTTGAATTCAGAAGAGCTTGTAGAGGTTAAGAAGGTTTTGTGGGCTGCCGCAATGACGTATGTTGCTTCGTTTTTAATGGCTTTTGTGCAGCTTCTACGTTTTGTTTTGGTGTTTTTACGAAATCGGCGTAATGATTAGAAAATTTTTGGTTGTTTAAACTTTAGTTAGGAGATTTATTTATTGGATATTTTTGGAGAAACAGACATTGGAATGGTTAGGGATGTTAATCAGGATAACTTTTCATATGAGAAGTTGAGCGATGATTTTTGTTTTGCTTTTGTTTGTGACGGCATGGGGGGCGCTAACGGCGGGAATGTTGCAAGTGAAATTGCAACCGAGGTTTTGCTTGATAATTTTTCTAGAAATTTGAAGCTTGATTTAAGCGCATGTCAAATTAGTGATGTTGTTGGTTCATCCTTAAATTTGGTGAATGAAAAAATTTTGAACTATTCTAATTCTAATGAGAATTTTTTTGGAATGGGAACAACCGTTGTTGGTTTAGTGCTTTTGGAAGATTTTTTGCATATTTTCAATGTTGGTGATAGTAGGGCCTATTTATTTAATGAAAATGGATTGGTTCAGCTAACGGTTGACCATTCCTACGTTCAAACTTTGGTTGATTGTGGTAGAATAACTCCTGATGAAGCAAGAGTTCATCCGCGAAAAAATGAGATCACAAAGGCTGTTGGCATATCTGAAAAGATTGAGTTTGATTTTAAAACTTTGAAGGTTAAAAAGAATGATTATTTGTTTCTTTGCAGTGACGGTTTAACAAATGTTTGCAGTGAGGCTGAAATTTCAAATGTTTTGCAGCTAAGAAAGGGTGTTAAGCAAACTGTTGCTAGGTTAATTGATTGCGCTAATTCAAAGGGAGGGTTTGATAACGTCACTGTTGTTTTGATAAGAATATAGTAAATTCTGTTTTTTAATTGGGCAGAAATGTGAATAAAAAATGTTTTTGGAGGATTGACTTAAAGTATATGTATAAGCTAATAGGTAAACGACTAGATGGCAGATATGAATTTTTAGAGCTTATTGGTGTTGGTGGGATGGCTGATGTCTATCGTGCGCGTGATAATGTGAAAAATTGTGACGTTGCTATTAAGGTTTTGAAGGAAGAATTCTCAAAAAACAGGGAGTTTGTTAATAGATTTAAAAATGAATCAAAAGCTAATGCTAGCTTGTCACATCCAAACATTGTTAGAATTTTTGATGTTGATTTTGGTGATAAGATTCGATATATAGTTATGGAGTATATCGACGGGGTTACTTTGAAGGAGTTTATTGAAAAGGTTAAAGTTCTTAATTGGAAAGATGTTGTACATTTTACCTTTCAAATTTTGCGTGCTCTACAGCATGCTCATGATAAGGGAATTGTTCATCGTGACATGAAGCCGCAAAACATAATGTTGTTGGAAGATGGAACCATAAAAATAATGGATTTTGGCATAGCTCGTTTTGCAAGAGATGAAAAAGTTAGTTATGGTAAGGCAATTGGTTCGGTTCACTATATAAGCCCAGAACAGGCAAGTGGGGGAGTAACCGATGCTAAGTCGGATCTTTACTCGGTTGGCATAATGATGTATGAGATGTTAACAGGCAAGTTGCCGTTTGAAGGCAAAACTCCAGAGCTTGTGGCGGTTAAGCAGATTCAATCATATGCTAAATCACCGCTTGCATTAAACCCTAAGATTCCGCAGGGTCTTGTTGATATAATAGTTAGAGCAATGCAAAAATCTCCAGAAAAGCGTTATCAATCGGCAAATGAAATGTTGTGTGATATAGACGAGTTCAAAAAAAACCCTGACATATTATTTGAATATAAATATTTAAATGATGAAGGCAACACGCAATATTTTACGCTTTCAGAAAAGGAAAACATGAAACATTTTTCTAATGATTTTCCTGTGAATGGTGGATTTTTCAGAGGGGGTAGTTTTTCGTCTGATTTTTATGGTGGGGCTGGTGGTGTTATGGGTGGTTTGAAAAAAAAAGAGAAGCTTATTCCTATTCTTCTAGGAATTGCTTCTGGGGTTTTTTTGGTTGCTTTAATAATAATTGGAGTGTTTGTTTTTGGTAGGGGTGGAAAAAGTGGTTTTGATGAAGTTGAATTGCCGAATTTTGTTGGAAGCAGCTATGATGATGTTAAGAGGTTGATTAAGGAAAAATATGATGGTTTGCGGTTGGTGGTGTCTTATGAAGACGATAAGAACTATGAAAAAGATATTGTTTGTGATCAAAAACCCGAACCTGGTGTGCATGTTAAAAGAAATGGTGAGGTTAAGCTTTCAATAAGTAAGGGCGATAAGGTTAGGAGAAGTAGTGGTGAGAGGGTTTCGGTTCCTGATGTTTACGGTAAGGATTTTTTGGATGCTCAGCGTATTTTAAAAAATGAAGGTTTCACAAATTTGAAATTGATTCAGCGTGCAAGTGATGAGGTTGTTGAGGGCAAAGTTATTGCAACCGACCCTGGGGCTGACGATGTTGTTTCATTAAGCAGGGAAATAAAAATATATTATAGTAGTGGGGTTAATTCAGAGAATTTGGAAAATGGAAAACGAGGTTCTGTTAATCAGGTAATCATTCCAAATTTTGCTGGTAAGAGTGTTGATGAGGCGCGAAATGAGTTGAAAAAAATTGGTTTTGATGTTGAAATCATTGAAAAATATGATAGTGGTGGAAAGGAAGGCAAGGTTATTTCTCAAAGTAGTGAAGGTAATGTTAGTTTAGATCCTAATTCCAATAAGAAGATAGCACTGGTTGTTGGATCGGGGGGCAAGAAACCAGAAAATAATAAAAGGCAGGAAGGCGAGCAAATAGAGAGGCAGGTTACGTTTCCATTGCGTTCTGATCGGCCGATAGGTGATACGTTTGATGTTATTGTTACAGATCCAAGCGGCAAGGTGGTTAGTCAAGGAAAATATAGCATTGGTGGAACGTTTAATTTTACGGCAAAGGGCTATAGAGATTCCAATCCAGTGGTGTATAGCGTTCGGGTGAAGAATACTTCAACTGGAAAAGTTGCAAATTATGGAACTATAGGTGTTAATTTTTCTTCTGAGACAGGATCTGCAGTGTTTCCTAAGTTGGATGCGAGAGCATTTTCACAAACCCTGAATAGTAGTGGCAGTAGTGGTTCGAAAGAGAATCAATTGAATGGCCAAAGAGATCAACAACAGTTTGGAGGTTTAAGTTAGTTTTGATTTTTTTTGATTTTGAAGATCATGCGAAGGATTGGAGCTAGAATTTTTGGACTTTTAAAAACTATTATTTTCATAGTTTAATTCAACTCCTTAGTATATTATTGTTAATTTATCTAAATAAAAGATGGTGGTCAATTAAACGTTTGTTGTTTAATTGACTTTTTAATATTCTTTTATTTAACTTATTTAATTAACGTTTTATACTACGTAGAATTTAAAAATTATGTGCATGCCTTAAATTTTAATCATATTTGTTTAGCAGTTTGAATATGTTTTATGGTAGTTCTGTTGTGAAAGGTGTGTTAAAAAATGGAGGAAGTAAGTAGCGGCTACGCTGATTTAATTCAGTCAGGTGTCGTAGGTGGTGGAGAAGAAGCGGTGAAAACAGAAGGAGATGAAAAAGTCGTTGAGTCATTGCGTAATAATGATTCTAAAACAGGGTTAAAGAAAAATAAAATCAGAAAAAATGAAGTTTTGTTTGTTAAGGTTTTGTTTTTTCAGCTTATTGTTAGTGGATTTGTGCTTTTAACCTTGTTTGTTTTAAAAAACATTTTGCCAAATCAGTTTAGAATGGTTTCTTCACAGCTTAGGGTTGCAATTGATGAGGGTCCTAAGTTTTATGATGGTTTTGATTCAACGTTGCGTGAAGTTAGAAATTTTGTGCGGCGTGAAAAAGCGGTTGACACTGAAAATTCTAATTTAAATGAAGAATCAAACATTAGTGTAGAAGGTGATAGAGTCGGTGACGTTGCCACAAGAAAAAATGTTGAGTCTGAGCAAGATATGAATTCTAAAGCTAAAAACGATTATAGTAATGATTATGGTGATGTTAAGAATATAAAAAATGCCGAAAATTCGAAAGATAAAAAAAAACGACATAAATCCAGAATGCTTCAAGCCTGAATCTGTCTTCATACCATCAAATGAAGGAGAATTGTTACAGGTTGTTGATAATTTAGAAAGTAGCAGTTTAGATGATGGTGATGTTATATTTGCAGATTTTGTTCAACCGACAGATGTTGGAAAGGTCAAGGTTTCTTCAAAGTTTGGGGTGAGAGTTGACCCTTTAGGCAAAAAATCAAATGATTTTCATTATGGAGTTGATTTAGTCGTGCCTGAAGGAACAAAATTGTTTGCAGTGGCTGATGGAATGGTTGCAGAGACAGGGTTTTCGAAAAAATCAGGCAACTATATTGTAATGACGCACAGCCATGGCTATGAATCGCGCTATGCACACTGTCAAAAATTGCTGAAAAAGAAAGGGGACTCTTTTAAAAAGGGCGACTTAGTTGCATTATCAGGAAGAACTGGTAATGTTACCGGGCCACATGTTCATGTGGGTTTTAAGTGGGGTGGAAAATGGCTTGATCCGCGAGTTATTTATCCTTGGTATGGATGATTAAATTTAAATTTTTTGGCATACAAATCAAGATTTTTTTCTTGTTCGTTTGTTTGTTGTGTTTTGTTTTGATTTCATATGGTGAAAAAATTTTGATTTCGTGCGGTGTTTCGGCAATTTTTCATGAAATTTGTCATTTGATGTGTTTGTGTTTTTTCAAATGCAGGGTTGTTGCTATTGAATTCAGGCTTGGTGGAATAGTAATTGTAAGTGATGATTTAACTACCACGACTACACAAAAAATTGTTGTGTTGTTTGCTGGATGTTTGGGTAATTTATTTTTGTTCGTGATTTGCAGTTTTTTACAGCTTAATTTTTTGGCTTTAACAAATTTGTGTTTTATGATTTTTAATATGTTACCAAATGAAAAATTAGATGGCGGGCAGATCATCGAAATTATCTTTCAAAAAATTTTTGGATTTGTTGATGGAACGCAAATTTTTAGAGTTTTTTCGACAGTGATTTCAGTTTTTCTGCTGGCGCTCAGTTTATTGTTCTATTTAAGTTTTCATAATTTTACGCTTTTGATTTTTGCAATAATGTTGATGTTTCCTAAATGAAAGTTCTAGTAAAATTTTGGCGGAGAGAGAGGGATTTGAACCCTCGGTGCCATAAAAACTGGCACACACGATTTCCAATCGTGCGTCTTAAACCGCTCGGCCATCTCTCCGTTTTTATGAAAACAATCTGCTTGAGATGATAGCATTTTATTGTTGTGTTGTCAACATATTTTTGTTTTTATGGGTTTTTAAATAATTTTTTTTAAAAATAGATTGAGTTAAAATTTTAAATATGCTACAATTTCAGTGTTTGTTTTTTAGTGTTGAATTGTGTTTTAGATCTAATCTTAAATTTTAGGAAAGTGAGATTTTTTTGAATTTAGAATATTTTTTTAATCCAGAACATATATTATATGTTTCTTATCTTTTTGCAATTTTAATTAGTTTACCTCTTCATGAATTTGCTCATGCTTGTGTTGCTAATTTTTTGGGTGATGATACGGCAAAGAAAATAGGCAGAATGAGTATGAATCCATTTCGACATATAGATTTAATTGGTTGTTTTTGTTTGTTGTTTTATGGGTTTGGTTGGGCAAAACCTGTTCCTGTAAATTTGCAGAAATTTGCGAAACCCAAGCGTGATATGGCTTTGGTGAGTGTGGCTGGGCCATTTGTTAATTTGTTATTGGCTTTGATGAGTATGTTTATGCATAAGTTAGTGGTTTTTTTATGGGCTTTGATGAGCATGTTTATGTATAAGTTAGCGGTTTTTGTTGGTGATTTTGGTTTTTTTGTTTCGTTTTTATCGTATTTGAGTTTGTTTTTCAATTATTTTGCTGTTATTAATGTTAATTTGGCTATTTTTAATTTAATTCCGATTCCGCCGTTAGACGGTTCCAGGATTTTTATGAGTTTTCTTCCGGATAGGCAGTATTACGCTGTTTTATTTTTGGAAAAATTTGGAGGTTTGTTTGTTCTCATTTTGAGCATGTGTCATTGCTTTGATGGAGTTATTTTGTTTTGTAGTAGTAAGATAGTGAGTGTGCTGGATTTTTTAACTTCGAATTTGATTTTGCATTTTATTTGATTTTTTATTTCATATAAAATTTATTTCGTACAAAAATCGTATATTTTTTTTATGGTTGTTAAAACTAAAAAGTGTCATATTGTACTAATATTTTAATAAATTGGTGACATTAAAAATATGAGATGGTTTTGTTTAGTTGTTGTGTTGCTTATTATAATAAGTTTAATTAAAATTAAATTGTTGGTTTGTTTAAAAAGTGGATTTGGTTGTAGTTTTTTTTTGAAGATCTTATTTTTTAAGTTTTTGATTTTCCCGAAGAAGGATAAAAAGAAAAATAAAAAGCAAACTGTTCAAAGCAAAACTTTTGAAGGTGAGAATGGTCAAAAGTCTAGTAAAAAAACTAGAAAAAAATTTAATTTGCAATCTTTTTCAGAAAAGTCGGAGTTGTTTTTTTTAATTTTAGAACCTACGTTTAACATGCTGAAATTTTTAAATAGGGGTTTTAAGATTAAAAAGTTCAATTTAAACTTGCAAATTGTTGGCGATGATGCTTGTAACACGGCGGTTTCATACGGTAGGTTTTGTTGGTTGTTTGGTAGTTTGTTTAAATTTTTGAGTTCTGTTTGTCGAGTTGAGGTTGAACGATTCAGGGTTGTTCCTGTTTTTGTCGCCGAAACTTTTAGCTACAATTTTAGTTGTTGCATGCAAATTGGCGTTGGCAGGTTGTTTATTGGGTTTTTAAAATATATTTTTATTGTTGCAATAAAAATATTATTAAATAAAATGAAAAAAGCGAAGGGAAGTGGTTGAATTGACTCATCCTATTGAAGGAATGCTTAATGTTTCTATGGAAAAACTACGGGAAATGGTTGATGTAGATACGGTTATAGGTAAGCCTATTTCGGTGCAAGATGGTTTAACGACAATAATTCCGGTGTCGAAGGTTAGTTTTGGTTTTGGTTCTGGCGGATCTGATCTTCCAATGAAAGATTCGGGTGAACCTTTTGGTGGAGGAGCAGGGGCAGGAGTAACAATAAAACCTTTGGCGTTTTTGGTTGTTAGGGTCGGCGAGGTTGAGCTACTAAAGCTAGATGATTCTGAAAAAGGGATTTCTAAGCTGGTTGAATGTGTTCCAGAAGCTTTTTCTAAAATTGTTGGAATATTTAAATCTAAGAAAGATAAAACTAAACAGGAAGATGAGAACTAATGTCTTTGTTTAGGGGGAAGTTTGTGTTCTTATGAGATTTTTTTTAAAAAAGTTTAAGTTTGGTTTAGTTAGAATAGTTAGTGTTTTCATGTTTGTTGTGGTGGTTTTGAATTTTTGTGGGTTAGTTTTTTTAAAATCTGCATATGCTGTTGATGATTTTTGCAAAGTTAGCGCAAAAAATGGAGCGATTTTAATCGATTCCAAAACTGGAGATGTTTTGTTTGAGCAGGATGCCGATAAATTAGCTCCAATTGCTAGTTTAACAAAAATTGTTTCCACCATGATTATTTTGGAAAACTGTGAGAATTTAGATGAAAAATTTGTGGTTGATCCGAAGGCGATTCAGGTTGAGGGAACTTCTATGGGGCTTCAGGTTGGTGATGTTGTCACAATGCGTGATCTGTGCTATGGCATGATGCTTGCTTCAGGAAACGACGCAGCTAACGCTGCTGCTGTGCGGCTTTGTGGAACGATTGAAGCTTTTGCTGAAAAGATGAATGAAAAGGTTGATGAGCTTGGATTAAAACACACTTGGTTTAAAACTCCATCGGGCTTAGATTGTGAGCCTAGTGATGGTTCCAGAATTGTTAAAGATATTTCAAAAGTGCCGCATTCAACTGCCAGGGAGGTTGCACTTTTAATTAAAGAAGCTTTCAAAAATGAAGTTTTTAAGGAAATTTGTTCTCTTAGAAAGGTTCGTTTAAAGTTTGGCAACCCTTCTGTAGTTAGAACTATATTTAATCATAATAAGTTACTTAGGCTATATGATGAAGCTTGTTGTGGAGTAAAAACGGGTTTCACTAAAAAGGCAGGCAGGTGTTTAGCGTCGGCAGCACGAAAAAATGGTGTGGAACTAATTGCTGTTGTGTTGAATGATTCAAGCGATTGGGATGATTCTAAAAGGCTTTTAGAATATGGTTTTTCTAAGTTTGTGGAATATGATTTACCAATTGATTTTTCACAGATTAAGCCGAAGGTTTTGTGTGAAGAGGAGTCTGTTTTGAAGGTTGGTTTGAAAGAACCGGTTAGGATGTTTTTGACAAAGAAAATGGCAAACACTAATAGATTCAAAACGAAAATTAAGATTCCAAGTTTGATTTTTGCTCCGGTGAATAAAGGTGAAAAGTTGGGCGAGGTTGAATGCTATTTAGATGGAAAATTAATTAAAACATCCGATGTAGTTAAAATTTAACGCAAATGTTTTTTGATTTATGGTGTTAGTGGTGATGATGTTTTTTGGTAGTTTACTAAAATAGATTTATCTAGAAAATAAAACAACCAGCTAATCGATTAGTTTAGCTGGTTTATTTTTTGTCTGTGATTTTAGGGTTTTTGAACAGATTAAACCTAAAATTATTGGAATATAGAATGAATAAATTCGCCAAAGTAGCAAGGCCGCACTCAGTTTCTTAGGAGAGAATACGTCGTCAAAAAAAACGTAGTAGGAAACTTCAGCGCCGCCAACAGCTCCCGGAAGAGGAATAAAAGTTGAACTCATTTGAATGCATGAAGCGCCCACTATTACCTTATAAATTTGTGTTGGGCTTAGGTGAACTCGAAAAACCATTGCGATTATTACGTTAATGAAATAAAAACTTAGGATTTGAATTATTGTTAGGAAAATTATGTAGGATATAATTTTTTTGTTTTTGAAAATTATTTTGGAATTTTTGCTGAATAATTCTATTTCTAGTTTTGCTTTTTGAAATTTTTCATTTATATTTTTAAATGTTTTAAATTTTTTTATTATTTTGATTTTGTTAATTGTTTTGTAAACAAACAACGCTATGTTTACGGCTATATTTTTGTTAAAGCTGACTATGATCAAAAAACCAGCAATTATTGCGTTAATTGCAAAACCTGTAAGCATTATGATCGAAAAACCTTGAATTTTTGCTGTTAGTTCTTTAAAATTGAGAAAAATAAAAATTCCACAAACTAAGGTTAGTGAGATTTGAAAACAGATAAATTTTATGAGTAGAACGCTTGTGGAAGTTCCGTAATTTATGCCACATTGGTTCATGTAGTAGGCTTGAAATGGTTGACCACCGGTTGCCGAAGGGGTTATGTTGCTGAAAAATTGCCCTAATATGCAATTTTTTGCACTTTCCTTAAATTTTAATTTTTTGTTGAAAATTTGAAGGCCTACGTTTATTATATATGATTCTATAAACCAGCAAAAAGCCATTATTAAAATTCCAGAAAATAGCCAAAAAATGTTGCAGTGTGCGAATATATTTAATATGTTTCGTATACCATCAACCAGTGACATGTAAACCAAAAGCGCTATGAACGCAACTAGAATTATTAATATATTTAGTTTGTTTGATTTTTTCTTGTTTACTTCATTTTTTTCAATTTTCAAGTTAGATTTCCTCTACTATAAAAAAGCAATGAATTGTTTGTTGTTGCAATTTTTAGTTGTTTGTTGTAGAATTAGCTCGTTTGTGTGAAGTTTTTTATGTTTATTTAAACTGTGTATTTTTTTATTTTATCAAAGAAATCGGTTTCTTCGTTGGTGTGGGCAGTTAGGGT
>JAZUIR010000069.1:0-1943 GCA_045642305.1 Oscillospiraceae bacterium
TAACTTCAGGTTCCAAAAAAATTCCTGTTTCTTGCACAACAACTTTTTGAATGTATGCGATTAAACTTAAAACATTATCACAACTACCTTTATTGAAATTTATTATGAATCCGCAATGTTTTTCACTAATTTTCACCCCTCCAACAGACTTAGATTTTAAACCACAACTTTCAATTAATCTTGAAGCATAACCTTTTTTCGGTCGCTTAAAAATCGAACCCGCACTTGGAAAGTCGAGTGGTTGTTTATCAATTCGTCGTTTCATAAGTTCGTTCATTTTGTTTTTAATTTTAAGCTGATTGCCCGCGTTGCACTTAATTCTAGCTGACAAAATAAAATTTCCAGAATCTTCAAAAAAACTGGTTCTGTAAGAAAAATTAAGCTTACTAGTGTTCAACACCTTCAAATTTCCATTGCAATCAACAAAAGAAACACTTTTGACAACATCTTTCATTTCTCCACCATAAGCACCAGCATTCATAAAAATTGCCCCACCTAAGCTACCAGGAATTCCATAAGCAAATTCTAAACCCGACAACGATTTGAAAAGCGCAAACCTACATAGCTTCGTTAAAGAAACTCCACTTTCGCAATATATTTCATTCTTGTTCAAAATTTTAATTTTGTTTAACATGTTGCTGCATACGCCAACTCCTAAAAAACCAGCATCAGAAACCAACAAATTTGTTCCATTTCCTAAAAAAAAATGTTTTATTCGAAATTCATTGCAAATCTGAACTATTTTGCTAACCTTTTCAAATGTTTCAGGATAGGCCAAAATCTTACAAACCCCACCAATTTTGAAGCTGGTGTGATGCTTCATCATTTCATTTTTTTTATAAAATATTCGTTCTATATTCAACAAATGCTCGATATCATCAAAATTAAGCATCAGAAAACCCCTTTAAAAAGTTAGATTAAAAACAAAAAATCAACAACCTAACCATTTAAAATCCATAAAATAAAATTCATAAAATTTTATTAAACTGAAATCACTTTAACTTCAAACAAAACCTCCTACGAATTGTTTAAACCAAGCCTTGAAAACAATTCTTCTGCAGCATTGTAACCCATTTTTTTTTGTCTATTGTTTATTGCGGCTATTTCGATTATTATTGCAAGATTTCTTCCAGGTTTTATGGGAATACTATATTTTGGCATTTTAACATTTAAAATTTTAGCAAAATCAACCTCAAGACCAATTCTATCATAAATCTTACTCGCATCCCACGGCTTCAGATTCACAACCATGTCAAGTCGCTCTTTTTCTTTCACCGAGCTGATTCCAAACAGCTTTTTTGCATTAACTATTCCAATTCCGCGTAATTCCATAAAATATCGTATTTTTTCAGGAGCAGAACCAATCAAAGTTTTGCTAGAAACTCGCCTTATTTCAACCTCATCATCAGCAACTAACCTATGACCCCGCTTTAAAAGTTCCATTGCTGTTTCACTTTTTCCGACCCCGCTTTCACCGGTTATTAAAACTCCCTCACCACAAACTTCAACAAAAACACCATGCATTCCTATTCTAGGGCCTAATTCAACATTTAAAAAACTTATTAAGTCGGCCATAAAACTTGAAGTGCTTTCAATTGTTTTCAAAAGAGGAACTCCATATTTTTTAGAAGATTCGATTAGTTCTTTAAAAATTTCATTTCCATTAGTGACAACAATAGCCGGAACTATTTTTTCACATAACCCAGCAAGACGTCTAGTCCTAAGCTCAGGAGACATTGTTTTAAGATAAGCCGTTTCCATCCTACCAATTATTTGAATTCTTGTTGGCTGAAAATATTCGTAAAAACCTGAAATATTTAGTCCTGGCCGATTAACTTCTGCAGTTTTTATTTCTATGTTCTCAGGCTCTTGCGGCAAAAACACCGCATTTAAATTAAATTCCTTAATCAAATTTGAAAGCTTAACTCTATATGAGTTCACAA
>JAZUIR010000070.1:0-4218 GCA_045642305.1 Oscillospiraceae bacterium
GCAAATTATTTTAATTCTAACCCAAATTATAATTTTTTTTAATATCTATTTCCACTTCCTATTTCGTCAATTTTTCTAAGTTATAAACTTTCTTATCAAATCTTTCTCAAACAAACTCCTGATACTCATTATCAATACAAATTCCAAACATCTTATCTCTATACTTTTTTATACATTTTCATAATTTTTTGTACAATTCAATGCTACAAACAACATTTCAAATCAAAAAACAAACTAAACTACAAACGAACCTTATGACACAAATCCCCTATTATATCACAAGAATAGGCAAGTTTTTCATTTTCTTCTTGCGTCAAATCAAGCTGCATAACCTCAAAAATTCCACCTCTTCCAACAATGCACGGCAAACCTATACATAAATCATCAAAACCGTATTTTCCTTTAGGATTAGATGACAAGGTCAAAATAGAACTTTCATTCGACATAATAGCGCGAGTTATGCGTTTCAAAACCAATCCTATGCTGTAATAGGTCGCCTTCTTGGCCTTAATAACCTCAGCTGCAACTTTTCTAACCTCATCTAAAACCCCTTCAACATTAAACGGACCAAACTGCGAATGCGCCCTACAAAAATATTCAACAGAACAAGTTCCTATGCTAACCTGTGACCACGGAATGAAACTGCTATCACCATGTTCACCCAAAACATAGGCATGAACATTTTTAGGACTAATCAAAAAACGCTCACCTAGAAGATATCGCAAACGCGACGTGTCTAAAGTTGTTCCACTTCCAATAACCCTGCTAGAATCAAAACCCGACAGCTTTTGAGTAACATAGGTCATAACATCTACAGGATTTGTTGCAATCAAAAAACATCCATCAAAACCCGATTCCATAACACTGCCAACAACAGACTTAAAAATTTCAACGTTTGTGTTAAGCAAATCAAGCCTAGAATCACCCGGTTTGCGAGGAAGACCAGCACAAATAGTTACTATATCGGCATCTTTGCAATCACTGTAATCACCTGCATAAATTTTCATATTATAATCTGAAAAAGCCAAGCTATGATTCAAATCCATAGCTTCGCCTATGGCCTTTTCCTTATTTTTATCTATCAACACCAACTCATCACAAACATTATCGGAATTAAGAATGGAATAGGCATAACTCATTCCAACCATTCCAGTTCCAACCAAAACAACCTTTCTTTTCTTTAGTTCCTTCTTCACAACAAAAACCTCCAAACAAAAAAATCAGCTAAACTAAACGCTGCAAAAAAAATATCATGCTTTTATTTTACATCATTTTTTCAGTTTATTCAACAACACAAAACAATTTTTTTAATTTTAAAGCAAAATTTAAATAAAACAACTTGAAAATCAACCGCATTCACACCATTGCTGTCCCAGCCTTTTCTAATTTTAACAGTTACCGGAACCGTCGAAGTTTCAACAACAATCAAAACTATCTTTTGAGCAAGTTCTATGTTTTTCATTAAAGCGCACCCTGCACCAGTTTTAACAACCTTCTTAAACTAAACACCCCATGTTTATGTCTATAACGTCAGGCTTAAACTTCAAAACCTTTTCAACCGCTAATTTGAAATAATTCGGTTCACTTCCAAACAGCTGAACTCCAATCGGTCTTTCTTCGTCAGAAAAATTAACATACTAAAAAATCACTGAACTCAAACACCTATGCCTTTTTAAGCATAAATCATAAACCAACATATGCTTAAACTTTTGAACTAAACCATTTTTTTAAAAACAAACCTGTTCACCAAATCAACCAAATCACAATAACGTTTTAGTTTGCAACAACTCTGCCTTAATTTTGACGCATCCTTAAAATCAAAAAAATAATTTATAACATGAAACCTAGCCTTTTTCATTCCGATCTCTTCGCCATAAAATTTACATATTTCACTAACATGATCAAGCATAATGTTCATTTTTTGTTCAAGGATAGGCTCTGGCAATTCGCATCCAGTTTCTAAGAAATGATCTATTTCATTAAAAATCCACGGTTTTTTTAAGCTAGCTCTTCCCACCATTATCAAATCTGCTCCTGTTACATCATACATCATTTTTGCAGTTTTAACGTCAACAACGTCCCCATTTGCTATGACAGGAATTTTAACGCTTTTTTTAACTTCAGCAATAATCTTCCAGTCAGCCTTATTAGAATAAAAATCAGAACGAGTTCGCCCATGAACAACAATAGCACTAACTCCACAAGCCTCCATAGCCTTAGCAAAATCAACCGCATTCACACCATTGCTGTCCCAGCCTTTTCTAATTTTAACAGTTACCGGAACCGTCGAAGTTTCAACAACAATCAAAGCTATCTTTTGAGCAAGTTCTATGTTTTTCATTAAAGCGCACCCTGCACCAGTTTTAACAACCTTCTTAACTGGACACCCCATGTTTATGTCTATAACGTCAGGCTTAAACTTCAAAACCTTTTCAACCGCTAATTTGAAATAATTCGGTTCACTTCCAAACAACTGAACTCCAATCGGTCTTTCTTCATCAGAAAAATTAACATACTTTTTCAATAACTTTTCATTCAAACAAATTCCCTTGCACGGCACCATTTCAGAAACAATATAGCAAGCACCAAATTTTTTGCATAACCTTCTAAAAACAACATCACCAACCGAAGCCATTGGAGCCAAAGCTGCCGACCTTTTTAGCAAAACATTTCCAATTTTTAACATAACTAGAACATTCCTTCTTAACAAAAAACTTAAAACCAAATCGGCGCTTTCTGAAATTTTGCCTGTTGTCTACATGTTTTTATGTGCATAATTTACATAATTTAAATATTAAACTAACCACTCAATTTTTTCTTTTCTCTTATTGAACAACAAAACTTAAACCAATCACAATCTCCACAAATTCGCTTAAACTCATAATCATTAACCAAACAACTAAACTTTTGCGACATTTCATCAAACGACAAACTATCACCAATTTTAAGCCCATAAAGTTTTAAATATAATTCATCATGAAGCTTAGTTCTTTCAGAAAGCGCACAAAAATTTAAATTATCAACCCGCGGACAACATCCACAAATATCATCATCACCAGAAACCAATTCTATGCATTTTATTTTTCTGTTTTTTTTCACGAAAACCAAAATTTCTATCATGTTCTCAACAAATTTTTTACTATAGCCCTTACCTTCAAAAAGCATAAAACAAGCTAAATGATGACCCCTCAAAAAAATTTTTTTCGTTTCCATAAAATTTTATTCCAATCCAAATAAACCTATTAAAAAACCTATGTTTTAACCCACTTGATTCTATCATTAAAACATAAAAATAGTCAAACAAGAATCATAACTTATTGACAAATAAACTAAAAAATATTATAATTTCTTTTGATAGTTCTTCTGATTTATTTTAAAAGCAAATAATTAAATCATCGTTAAAATTTTGAGAGGATAATATGTATAAAGATATGGCATTTTTTTATGATGAACCTTCAAAAACTTTCAGCGAATATCTGCTAGTGCCGGGCTATACATCAAGCGACTGCGTTCCAAACAACGTTTCGCTAAAAACCCCTGTAACGAAATTCAAGAAAGATAGTAAACCGGAAATCACGATAAATATTCCACTAAGTTCAGCAATTATGCAGGCGGTGTCAAACGATAAATTAGCAATTGCCCTCGCCAAAGAAGGTGGCATATCATTCATATATTGCTCACAAACAATTGAAAAACAAACTGAGATGGTTGCTAAAGCAAAAAATTTCAAAGCTGGTTTTGTTAAAAGCGACAGCAACCTTTTAATTTCATCAACCCTGCAAGACGTTTTAAACCTTAAAAAAGAAACCGCACACTCAACAATAGCAATAACTGATGACGGAACCGCAACAGGCAAACTGCTTGGCCTTGTCACCGATCGTGATTACAGAATAAGCAAGATTCCTCTCCAAACTACAGTTGATAAATTTATGACACCTTTTGATAAGCTAATTTGTGCAAAAAAAGGAACAACCCTTTCGGAAGCAAACGACATCATATGGAAACACAAACTAAACTGCATTCCAATAGTAGACAATGATCAAAAATTATGCTACTTAGTTTTCAGAAAAGATTATGATTCTCATAAAAACAATCCAAATGAGCTACTCGACAACCTAAAACGATATGTTATCGGCGCCGGCGTGAACACACACGACTATAAAGAACGAATACCAGCGCTTATTGATGCTGGAGCTGATCTGCTTTGCATAGATTCTT
>JAZUIR010000071.1:0-2553 GCA_045642305.1 Oscillospiraceae bacterium
AAACTTTTTTAATTTCCCTATTGCGAACCTCCTTAAACTCGATAGGAATCTCATTCAAAAATCTTGATGATTTGCAATAACGCGTAGAACCAAAAATTAATCTCTGCATAGCACTAATCAAAAACAACTTTTGCCTAGCACGAGTTATTCCTACATAGGCAAGTCGCCTTTCCTCTTCCAAATCCTGCTCATTAGCAATCGATTGATTATTTGGAAAGATCCCATCTTCCATTCCAACCATAAACACAACATCAAACTCAAGCCCCTTAGCAGCATGTAAGCTCATTAAACTAACCCTATCACCATTAGAATCAAACTCATTTAAATCAGTATATAGCGAAATCTCACTCAAAAAATTAGCTAAATTTGCAAAATTCCCTTCGCTTTCCTGTTCAAATTGAATCAAATTGGTTTTTAGTTCCTTCAAATTTTCAACTCGCTGTTCAAATCTTTCATCGGTTTTTAACGATTCAAAATAGCCCGTTTTCTGCAAAACCTCATCTAACAACTCAGGCAAGCTTATCTTGCCAACGCTGGATTTTAAATGACAAACAAGTTCATAAAACTCCCTGAGCTGAACCCGTTTTGAATTTAAACCCTCAAAATTTTCAGCCTGACGAATAATCTCAAAAACAGAAGAATTCATTTCCGATGAAATTTGCTGCAACTTCGAAATAGTAGTTTGCCCTATTCCCCGTTTAGGCTCATTTATTATCCTAAACAGCCGCAAATTATCATCAACATTGTTTAATACAGTTAAATAAGCTATTGCATCCTTAATTTCTTTTAATTCATAAAACTTTTTTGTTCCAATTATTTGGTAGGGAATTGAATGTTTAATCAACAATCGCTCAATGGTTGCCGACTGCGCATTCATTCGATAGAAAACCGCATGACTGCTAAAACTCAAACCGCTTTGCACATTTTTTTCGATTTCACCACACACGAATTCTGCTTCCTCATTTTCATTCAACAGCTGAATCTGCTGAATTTTTTCACCCCTACCCTTTGTTGTCCAAATTTTCTTTTCCTTTCTGAATGAATTATGAGCTATTAATGCATTAGCTGCCGACAATATGTTTTGAGTTGATCTGTAGTTTTGCTCTAGCCTTATAGTTTTAACATTTTTTAAATACTTCTCAAAATTTAATATGTTTTCTATTGCAGCACCACGAAATTTGTATATGCTCTGATCATCATCGCCAACAACACACAAATTGGAATGATTTGCAGTTAAAAGCCTAATTAACTCAAACTGAACATGATTAGTATCCTGATATTCATCAACCAAAACATATTTAAATTTATTTTGATATTGTGATAAAACATCATCATATTGTTTCAATAATTTAACCGTTAAAAAAATAATATCGTCAAAATCTAAAGCATTTGCATTTTTTAAATAACTCTGATAAACATCATATATTCTTGCAACCTCTGTTTTATAGAAATCATCTTTAAACTTTAGTGCATATTCCTTCGGAGTTAAAAAATTATTTTTAGCGCTACTTATTTCATATAAAACTGATTTATATTGAAATATTTTCGTGTTTATATTCAAACGACTAAAAATTTCCTTTTTAAGCAAACGCAAGCAATCTTGCGTGTCATATATGGTAAAGTTGTTGCTATATCCTAACAAATCTATATGTCTAACCAAAATTTTTACGCACTGCGAATGGAAAGTTCCAGCATTTATTTCCGACGCTGACTCATCACCCAAAATAGATTTTAATCGCTGACAAAGTTCATTTGCTGCCTTATTAGTGAAAGTTATTGCTAAAATTTCCCAGGGTTTTAGAGTGAAAAAAAACGAATTCTTAGAACCCAACAAATTGCTATCTCTCAACAAATAAGCTATTTTATTAACAATAACTGTTGTTTTGCCTGAACCAGCCCCCGCTAAAATCAAAAGCGGCCCGCCAAAATAGGTGACCGCCTGCTTTTGCATGTCATTCAAATTCTCCAAAACACTACTCAACGACCTATCCCCCAAACCGGCCCTGTTTTCCAGTCCAAAAACATTAAAAACATCAACCAAAACACCCGATCCACAACCTATATATTTTTAAAACCAAAAACCTAAAATGTCCATCAAACTTTAAGTTGACGATGAATAAACCAACAAAGCTTTCTGCCGCTTAAGTCAAAAACTTCAACTATATAATTTCTCCCAGCTCCCAAACCAAAATCATCACACGCATATTCAAAATAACTACAATATCCAGAACGCTTTAAATCCACATTTTTCTTACAGACACAAACTTGTCCATCTTTTTTCATCAAAATACTTCACTTCAATTTTATCAATTCCAGCCAATCCACTAGGCCTAAACGGTTTTAAACTTGAAATAAAACTGACCGGTTCTTCAAAACGCCCCGGAAAAATTTGAACCAATTGGCCCAAACTTTCCCCCGAACAACAAAACTAAACCTAACCATCAGTGGCATCGCCATTAAAATCAAAAACTGCATGTTCCAGTTCACTTTCACCTAAACACTTCTTATTACTAATCAATTCATTCAAATTAGAATTCTGCGAAAAACTACCAA
>JAZUIR010000072.1:0-5329 GCA_045642305.1 Oscillospiraceae bacterium
TGATGGTATAAAACAAGAAAGAACCTTAAACCAAGCCTTATACAGTCTCGAAAGTGATAACTTCACTCCAGCGTCAAACTATGTCAGCGCTCCTTACACCTACTACCCATATGACAATTCATTTAACCAATTTAACACATATGACGAATATAAATATTACAATGACGATAACGGTAGTTTTGACCTTTTTCTAAACCCAGAGTTTAGTTACTTCAAATTAAACAACTATTTTTAATTTGAATTCAAGAATCTTCAAGCATAATTTCAATTTTTTGAATATTTAAATAAAATTTTGAAAAAATAAAAACGACTAGAAATAGTCTTTTGCGTTTGTGAGATTATTTCAAGTCGAGCTGCTTAATTTCTTAAGCGGCTTTTTTTATTTTTTATGTGCAACTCCTGCTACAACTTAATTTGCAACTCTAACTCCTCCGGAGTCGGTTTCTTCCCGCTAGCCGGCAAAGTTTTTGCTTTGAATTTTTTTTCTGATTTCAATGTTACCGAATCTTTCAATCTAATCTGCTCAACAAACTGCCCACGTTTTAGTTTCATTATGTTTATTCCCTTGCTTGCTCTTGTTAATTTTGCGCTAACAACATTTGCATCAAAAATCAACCATCGACCATCGCTTGAAATTAGAACAAACTCATCATTTTCACCGGTTTTTTGAAAAAACAACCCACAAATTGGCGAATCACTGCAAAACGCATTCATCAATTTTTTTCTGTTAGTTTGAAATGCCTTAAGGTTTATTTTGGCAAGCTTGCCATTTTGAAAGAAAAAAAGCAACTCGCCTTCATAGTTTTGCGTGTGAATCATCTTGAAAATATATTCTTCATTTTCAAAGCCAAGTTTCGCCGCCACAAATTCACCTAATGAGCTCGACTTCGACATTTCAAAATTCTTAACACTAGAAATATATACCCTAGCCTGATTCGTAAAAAACAATAGTTTTGTTGTGTTTTTTAGTTCCAGAATTTCATCAACAGAATCAAATTCCTTAAGCTTTTGCTCCTGATTTGCCCTGAACGAATTCAATGCTATTTTTTTAAGGTAACCCTGCTTAGTTAACACAAGCTTAACATCAAAATCATCGTTTTTTTCAAGTTTAACATCATTCAAATCAAAAACTGTTTTGTAATCCACAACCTTAGTTTTGCGTTTTGCGCCATGTTTTTTCGCAATTTCTGACAATTCATCACATATTATTTCATTGATTTTTTCATCGCTGCCAACAATTTGCTGCAAACTTGAAATTTGTTGGCTCAATTTCTGCAATTCATCTGTCCTATTTAAAATATATTGCCGATTCAAATTTTTTAGCCTAATTTCTGAAATATATTCAGCCTGCACACGGTCTATTTTGAACCCGTCCATTAAATTCAAAACAACCTCATCTTCAAGCTCAGTTTTGCGAATAATTTCAATTGCCTTATCAATATCGAGTAAAATTTTGTTTAAACCTTTAATTAAATGAAGCTTTTTCTGCTTTTTTGCTAAATCAAATTCAGCACGTCTTCGCACACAACTCTGACGAAATTTTTGCCAACACCTAACTATCTGCTCAATTCCCATAACCTTTGGCATCAAATCAACCAAAACATTAAAATTACAAGCATATGAATCCTGCATAGGAGTAAACTTCAAAAGCTTTTTTGAAACCTCGTCAAAATCGGCGCCACGTTTCAAGTCTATTGCAATTTTTAAACCCTTCAAATCGGTTTCATCACGCACATCAGCAATTTCTTTAAATTTTCCAGTTTTCATTAATCCAACAATTTTTTCTATTATGGCTTCAACCGTTGTGGTGTAAGGAATCTCAAAAACCTCAATGCAGTTGTTCTTTTTGTCGAAACTAAAAACACTCTGCAGCTGGAACGAACCTCTCCCTGTTTCATAAATTTTTCTAAACTCTTCTTCATTTCTTACAACAACACCGCCTCCTGGAAAATCTGGCCCTTTTAAAACATCTAACAAATCAAACTTCTCGCCTCGAATTATTTTTTTTGCCGCCACGCAAACCTCAACCAAATTAAACGGGCAAATTGCCGATGCCATAGAAACTGCAATGCCCATGTTTGAATTAACCAAAATCGCAGGAAACCGCGTTGGCAACAGCACAGGTTCAACCGTGCTACCGTCATAATTAGGCACAAAATCAACCGCATCACAATCAATTTCACTAAACAGTTCTCTGCAAATAGGCGCCAGCTTAACTTCAGTATATCTTGAAGCAGCACAGTCCATATCGCGCGAAAAAAACTTGCCGAAATTACCCTTGCTTTCAACGTATGGATGTAAAAGAGCACCATTTCCTCGCGACATCCTAACCATAGTTTCATATATGGCACTATCACCATGAGGGTTAAGCTTCATAGTTGCCCCAACAACGTTTGCACTTTTCGTTAACTTACCCTCTAAAAGCCCTAACTTGTGCATAGTGTAAAGCAACTTCCTATGAGACGGCTTAAACCCGTCAATTTGAGGCAACGCTCTCGACAAAATAACGCTCATAGCATAAGGCATATAGTTTATTTCAAGAGTTTTTTCAATTGCCTGGGTTTGAACTTCTCCCGCATAGTTAATATAGGCATTTCTTAAAATACCCTCTGCCGACTTCTCGCCTTCATTTTTTTTGTTCACCAAAACCCTCCTGCTTCTCTATGCTGCAACACACAAATTACAATAACCAAACAAATCAATGGTATATAAATAAATCTAAGAAATATCTGCCAAATCAACATAGTTAACCCCAAACTTTGAAATAAAATCCTTTCGACCATTCAAATCATCACCCAACATCAAATCAAACATCTGTTTAGCAGAATCAGTTCGCGCGCCCAAAACTCGAATAAGTCGCCGCGTTTTGGGGCACATAGTAGTTATCCACATCATGTCAGGTTCATTTTCTCCAAGCCCTTTTGATCGATTAATTTCAAATTTTGTGCTGCTTTTTTTTATTTTTTCCAATATAGCCGACTTTTCCTGCTCATCATAGGCAAAATAAGTTTTTTTCTTGGTTATTATCTCATAAAGCGGCGACATCGCAATATATACATAACCTTTTTCAATAAGCGAAGGGGTTAACCTAAACAACATAGTCAAAATCAAAGTTCTAATCTGAAACCCGTCAACATCGGCATCAGTGCATATTATTATTTTGTTGAAACGAAGCCCGTTTAAATCAAACGCACGAAACTCACCACTAGCTTTAGTTTTTATTTCAACACCGCAACCCAAAACTTTAATTAAATCAGTTATTATTTCATTTTTAAAAATTTTACCGTAATCTGCCTTCAAACAATTTAAAATCTTCCCCCTAACTGCCATTATAGCTTGAAAATTAGCATCCCTGCTCTGCTTACAAGCCCCAAGCGCAGAATTTCCTTCGACGATGTAGAGTTCCTTAATATTTTTGTTTTTGCTGCGACAATCAACAAATTTTTGAACCCTACTTAAAACATCTAACCCCGAATTTAGAACTTTTTTTAGATTAAGCCTGGTTTTTTCGGCCTTTTCCCTGCTTCGTTTATTTATAAGAACCTGCTTTGCAACCTGCTCAGCTTCGGTCGGGTGTTCAGAAAAAAACACTTCTAGGCCGTGTTTTAAAAACTCAACTCCTGATTCATATATGAATTTGTTGTTTATGGCCTTCTTAGTTTGATTTTCATAGGAAGTTTGATTGGAAAACGACGAAGAAACAAAAATTAAACAATCTTCAATATCACTAAACAAAATTTTGCCTTCGTTTTTATTATATTTTCCATTTTTTTTAAAATAAGAATGAAAAAACGCCAAAAACGCCTGCTTCAAAGCCTTTTCCGGTGATCCGCCATGTTCAAGCAAACTAGAATTATGATAATACTCAATTAATTTAACCTTATTGGAAAACGCAAACGCAGCCGACAACTTAACGCTATATTCTGGCTTATCAACCCTATCACGACCTCTTTCGTTCGCGCTGAAAAACACCGTTGGCGCTAAAACATCATTGCCTGCGAGCTCTGAAACATAGTCACTTATGCCATTTCTATAAAAAAATTCACTAACCCCTTCATCACAATCGTTAAACACAAACAACAACTCACTGTTAACAACTGCTTGCTGCTTCAAAACATTTTTGAAATAGTCAGTTTCAATTAAAATTTCAGTGAAAACTAAAATATCGGGTTTCCATTTAATTGAAGTTCCTGTTAAGGCTTCGGGCGCCTCACTAACCTTAAGACCACCCTTATTTTCACCATGTTCAAAATGCAGATTATATTTTTTTCCGTCTCGAAAAATTTCCACATCCATATACTCCGAGGCATATTGCGAAGAACAAAGCCCCAACCCATTAAGGCCTAATGAATATTCATAATTTTTTCCACTATCATTATCATATTTCCCGCCGGCATAGAGCTCACAAAAAACAAGTTCCCAATTATAGCAATCTTCAAGACTGTTAAAATCCACTGGAATGCCCCTACCATAGTCTTTAACCCGCAACGAACCATCATTAAACCGAAACACTTCAATTTTGCTGCCATACCCTTCTCTGGCCTCATCAATTGAATTCGAAAGGATTTCGAAAAAGCAGTGTTTGCAACCATCAAGCCCATCGGACCCAAAAATCACTCCTGGCCTTTTTCGAACTCGATCAGCTCCTTTCAAAGCCCTTATGCTGTTATTACCATAATTTTTTGAAACTTTATCCATATTCATGCAACCCGCTAAAATCTTGTAGATTTAACAAAATAAAATATTTTTGAAATAATTATATTACAAACTACACTGAATTATTAGTTTGACAACAAATTCTAATAAAATTGCCATTTTCAACCCAAAAATATATTTTCACTTTAACCACACAATAAACAAATCAAATTATTGCTCGAGCCCTAACCCCTCCACTGCAAAATTTCAATTTTCTCAATAATAACTGGTGGATCAGGCTTTGGTTCTTCAAACAAAACATCGGTTTGTTTAGGGCATTCTGCAATCTGCGAAACTATTTCCATTCCATCAAAAACCTGGCCAAAAATAGTATATCGCAAATCAAGAAAAGGATAGCCTCCCACTTCACGAAATTTGTTACGCACATCATCATCAAAATGGATTCGTCCAAACGTTTTTTCAATCACCCTGTTCGATTCATCGTCCACTCCCAGTCCACCATGAATATCTACCTCTAAATCATCAAAATTTGCGCGTTTACCATCATCGCTGCACACAATATAGAACTGACAGGTCTGTCCATCCTCAAGGCTAGAAGTTCGCGCAACACCTAATGCTCCGTTGTAGTGATGAAGTGAAGGGTTTATTTCAACTCCAAACGGTTTTCCAAAAA
>JAZUIR010000073.1:0-13242 GCA_045642305.1 Oscillospiraceae bacterium
AAACCACAAAACCTACTTTGAACCCAAAACACCACCTAGAACAGCCACAAAAAACACAAAACCAATTTTTATGAAATCCATCACAGAAAAATTTTTTCCACTAAGAAAAAAAGTTATTAAAAAAATTGCTACAGAAAAAACAAACCCCAAAATAAGCCCAAGCAAAATTCCTTTGTTTGTAATCCTTGCAAAAAAATATGTTGAAACAAAAATAATTAAACCGCCCACAAAAGGACTAAATTGATTTATTATAGTAGGTGATAACTTAAAAAAATATAGAGCCGAAGCCAAAACACTAAAACTAATCGATAAAAAAATTAATGTGAAAATCATTACAAAAACTGCCAACTTAAAAATTTTTTTCATTTTCAATTTTTAATCAGTCCAATCATTAAATTTATTCAAAAACTTAAAAATCTAGTCATTCTTACGTTCACGAATCAAAATCTTTATTGGCGTGCCAAAGAAACCAAAAGCGAGCCTGATTTGATTTTCTAAATATCGCCTATAAGAAAAATGAAAAAGTTCTACCTTATTAACAAAAAAAGCAAAAGTTGGCGGCTCAACCCCAACCTGCGTAGCATAATATATCTTCAATCTTTTTCCACCAATGCTCGACGAAGGCGGCACCTTTCCAACACAAAAACTCACTAAATCATTCAAAACTCCTGTTGACAACCTTTTTTTACGCTCCATTTGAATCGCTAAAGCCGTTTCAAAAACCTTGCTCAAACGCTGACCAGTTTTTGCTGACACATAGATATGTTTAAAATAACTCATAAAATTCAATGATAACTTTAACTTTTCATCAAATTTTTTTATGGTGTCTGCCTTATTTTCTATCAAATCAATTTTGTTCACCAAAATCAAACAACCCTTGCCTTTTTTATGAGCATATCCAGCAATTTTAACATCATTTTCAAGCAAACCCTCTACCCCATCAACAACCGTCACACAAACATCTGCCCGCTCGATTGCCATATAACTTCGAAGCAAGCTATAGCGCTCAACATCTGAAATTTTGTTTGATTTCTTAACTATTCCGGCCGTGTCAATAAGTATAAAATTTTCACCACCATAATTTATTTCAACGTCCACCGAATCGCGCGTAGTTCCTGACAAATTTGAAACAACAGTTCGATTTTCACCAAGTAGTTTGTTCAAAATTGATGATTTCCCAACATTAGGTCTACCAATTATGGCAATTTTCAACCTATCACCACAAAAATTTGAACCATCATTTTTTTGCATATAAGAAACTACACAATCTAAAAAATCTCCTAAACCATGCCCATGAATCGCCGAAACCGCAAAAATTTTATCAAAACCTAACCCATAAAAATCATAGAACTCTGCCGGTAAATTGCCTATTGAATCACACTTATTAACGCAAACAATAACCGGCTTTTTGCTCTTTTTTAACAAATTCGAAATTTCAAAATCAATATTAGTTATTCCACAATGCAAATCAACAACAAAAACTAAAACATCTGCCCTATCGATCGCGATTTTAGTTTGATTTCTTAGTTCATCCAAAAATTCTATATTTCTTTCATCACTTCTAAATTCTAAGCCGCATGTATCAATCAAATCAAACTCAAACCCCAACCACCGACAACTAGCAAAAATCCGGTCACGAGTGACTCCAGCTGTCTTATCCACAATAGAAATTCTCCTACCCGCAATTTTGTTAAATAATGCCGACTTGCCAACATTCGACCTACCAACAATTGCAACAACAAACGAAGCCACTCAACCTACACCTCAAACCTATATATTCACTTTAAACAACTCATCAACACAAAAATAGACGAAGCAAGAATATGCTCCGCCAAACAAATCAAAAACCTGCTATTCTTCGTCGATTTTCACAACCTCAACTCCTCTATAGAATCCGCAAATCTCGCAAACTCTGTGAGGAAGCTTAAGTTCTCCACAATTAGAACATTTTGAAAAATTCAAATCTTTAAGTTTCCAAACATTAGAACGCCTCTTATCGCGTCTAGCTTTAGAAGTTTTTCGTTTAGGAACAGCCATATTATTTATATTCCTCCTTAAAACTAAAACAAAACTAGTCCCAGTTTAAATTAACAAAATTAATTTGTCAAGCAAAAAACAATTAAAAATTAGAAAACTAACTATCACCCAATTTTTCCGTTTGTTTAGTAAACAAAAATGAAAAAACGGCTCCAACAACCAAAACCCCTATCGACACCATCAAATGAACAAAAAAAACCGAAAAACCCTCTAAAAACAAGCTTGAATTAGAAAGCTTTATCTTCAACAAAAGGTTAATTGCAATCGATGCAGGAACAATTGCCGACCCAACAATTAAACCTAAAATTCCAAAATAAGTTGCTTTAGTGAAATTAACAAAACAAAAATGAATAAGCTTAGATCCAAAAATTAAACCCAGCAAAATCCCCAATCCTACTGGCAACAAAATCAAAAAATTCAATCTATGAATTGCTTCAATAACAATATAATATATACCAAAAACCAACATGATCATAGTTCCACTGCAACCTGGCAACATCAAACAAAAAGCCGACAACGCACCAACAAAAACAAACCTAAAAATCTGCACAAAATTCAAATCAGAAACAGCATTCGCCTCACTGGAAACAACTGCGCCACTACTCACCAAAACCTGCTGCCTAACCGAAACATATGCCACAAACAACATAACACCAAAAGTTAAAACAAATGCCAAAAAATTGCTAACCCTAAACCCACCTTCAACTGCCCTTTTACCTATCATCGGAACCAAACCAACAATTAGGCCTAAAAGCAAACAATTAGTTTCAATCGGATAGTTGCTATTCAAAAACAAAATGACATGACTAAAACCATATATTCCAACACCCATACCTAAAACTATAGTTATCAAAAATTTAAAATTATTCTTGAAATTAGTTCTCAAATGGCTTATCGAAAAAATTAACTTATCATATATATTCAACAAAACCGCCAGCGTTCCACCGCTTATTCCTGGAACAACTTCAAATGTTCCCATACATACTCCATATATAAAATTTCTAACAATTTCCACAAAAACACCACATCCAACTTAAAAATTTTAAAACCTAAAAAATAATCAACCCATTCTTTCACAACAATTCAAAAATTTTTTAAACGTTTCATCAGGCTCACAACTAAAAACCAAACGTTCACCAAGCTTAAAATGAAAAAAACTCAACTTTTTCGCATGCAAACACTGACCACCAAGCGACACTCCATTCTTCGGCCCATACACCTCATCACCTGCCACAGGATGACCTACATAGGCCAAATGAACCCTAATTTGATGAGTTCGTCCAGTTTCCAGCTTTAACTTCAAATATGAAAAATTTTTAAACTGCTTTATCACTTCAAAATGTGTAATCGCCTGCTTACCGGTTTTTTTGCAAACAGCCATTTTCTTTCTATCGGTTCTGCTCCTGCCAATTGGAAAATTCAAAACCCCACTTGATTTTTTAAAATTTCCATGAACAATCGCTTCATATACCCTTCCAATCGAATGATTTTTTATCTGTTCCGCCAAACTAACATGTGCCTCATCTGTTTTGGCAACAAGCAACAACCCACTCGTATCCTTATCTATTCTGTGAACTATTCCCGGCCTCAAAACCCCGCCAACACTCGACAAACAATTCTTGCAATGCCACATCAACGCATTAACCAAAGTTTGTTCAAAATGACCAGGTGCCGGATGAACCACCATTCCTTTAGGCTTATTAACCACCAAAACATAATCATCCTCATAAACCACATCTAGTTTAATGTTCTGAGCAACAACATCAAACTTTTCAGGTTCTGGAAACGAAATTAAAACCTCATCATATAACCTAGCTTTTCTATGTTTATTTGAAAGTTTACCGTTCACAAAAACCCTATCATTCAAAAAAAGCTTCTGAACAAAATTTCTGCTAAAACCTGAAAATTTCTCGCATATTAAAACATCCAAACGCTTGCCCAATTCATTTGAGGCAACAACAAACCTTTCAAAATCACAACCCATTTTCTAAAAATTACTTTCTCTAAAACAAAAAATCAATCACCATATAAAAATCTAAAAATCAACTAACATAGTTATTATAAATTACAGCACTAAACTCACAAATTTTTTAAACAATTTTTCAAAATCGGAATTAAAAAACAAAATTTTAATAAACAACATCGAACATCCAAACACAGTTAAACAATCAGCCAAATTAAAAACCGCAAAATTATTAAACGGCCAAAAAATCAAATCGCAATAATCAACAACATATCCTCTAAAAACCCTATCAATTAAATTTCCCAATCCACCAGAAATAAATGTGAAAAAAGCAACCGAATAATATAAACTATTAAACAATTTAAACCATACAACAAACCACATAAAAACAACTAAAACACAGGCAGTGACCCCAATCAAAAAATAGCGCGTATTAAGCAAAATTCCAAAAGCTGCCCCATAATTTTTCAAATATCGTATTCTTAATATTCCTGGAAACAAAACAAACCCATTAACCCGTTTCATATTATTCACAACAAAAAATTTTATAAGTTGATCAGCAAAAACCAAGATTAACAAACATAAAAAAAACAATAAAAATTTAACACAACAACAATTTCTGAAGCTCTTAAGCAACATCTTCTCCTTTAAATCTCAAATTTTTCCACAACCTCTGCACATCTTCCGCACAAAGTTTCATATTTAGAATTTTTTCCAACGCTTTCATCATAGCTCCAGCACCTCTCACACTTGCTTCCATCTGGTTGCCGCACATTTAAACTAATGCCCAAATTCTTAAAATTATGCTCACCCTCGTCTTGTTTTTTTATTTCAACACCAGAAACCAAAAACAAAGCCTTTAAATCACTAATCGAAAAAGTCGAGATCAACTTAAAAACCTCATCACTCTCACAAAAAATTATGAGCTTTGACTCAAGCGACGAACCAATTTTTTTGTTCTCACGTTCAATTTCCAAAACCTTCTTAACCGCAACAACAACCTTTTCAATGAAACCCCAACGTTGCAAAAAATCCTCATCCAACCCTAAATCTATCTCATGATTCATTTCATTAAAGAACACCGAATCACAATCATCTTCATCGCAATGAGGCATAAAACTCCAAACCTCTTCAGCAGTAAACGAAATAATTGGAGCCATTATTTTAACAAGCGAGTCCAAAATCAAAAACAACGCAGTTTGAACAGCCCTTCGACTAAAACTCTTCTTAGCATCACAATATAATCTATCCTTTACAATATCTAAATAAAAATTAGACAGATCTACAACACAAAACCCATAAACAGCCCTATATATTGTGAAAAATTCAAACTTTTCATAAGCTTCCCTACAAATTTTTATAATATTATTCAACTTATAGAGAGCTAATCTATCAATCTCAAACAATTCATTCAAATCTACAAAATCCATCTTAAGATCAAAATCACTAATATTTGCTAAAATAAAACGAGCCGTATTTCTAATCTTGCGATAAGTTTCAGTTAACTGCTTTAAAATTTCATCAGAAATCTTAATGTCATTGTGATAATCCGACGAAGCAACCCAAAGCCTCAAAATTTCAGCACCATAATTCAAAATTATCTTATCAGGCATTACACCGTTCGCCAATGATTTTGACATCTTCCTGCCGCTTCCATCAACAACCCAACCATGAGTGCAAACAGTCTTGTAAGGCGGCCTCCCCTCGGTTGCAACAGCCGTGATTAACGACGACTGAAACCACCCACGATATTGATCAGCGCCTTCCAAATAAAGATCAGCTGGCCAACTCAAATCAGAACTCAAATTCAAAACAACAGCATGACTGCATCCACTATCAAACCAAACGTCCATTATGTCAGTTTCTTTACGAAATTTGGAAGAACCACATTTTTCACACCTAAAACCTTTAGTGAAATAGTCAGCATCTTTTTCAAACCACGAATCAGAACCAAGCTGTTCAAAAACACTAGCAACATTCAAAACCAATTCTTCTTTTAAAACACACTCACCACAATTTTCACAATAGAATGCAGGAATCGGCACCCCCCAAACACGTTGCCGCGATATACACCAATCACTTCTGTCGGCAATCATGTTCTCCATACGAGTCTCACCCCAATGTGGAATCCACTCAACATCTTTTAATGAATCTATCGCTACCTTTTTAAAACCTTTAATTGAACAAAACCACTGTTTCGTTGCCCTAAACAAAACCGGCTCTTTGCAACGCCAACAATGAGGATAGGAATGTTCTATTTTTAAACTTGCAAACAGACTTGAATTTTTTTGCAAAACTTCCAAAATTTTTTTATTTGCTTCGTCTAAATCAAGCCCTGCAAACTCACCTGCCTCCTCGGTCAATTTGCCGTTCTCATCAACAACAACAACCATCGGCAAATCATCATATTTTCTGCAAATTTCAAAATCTTCAATGCCGTGACCAGGCGCGGTGTGAACGCAGCCAGTTCCACTTTCAAGCGTAACATGGTTTCCCAAAATTATTTTAGATTTTCTGTTCAAAAACGGATGAATTGCAGTAAAATTCTCAAGAAGCGAACCACTAAACGAATCTACTATTCTATAATCATCAACATTTGCAGCCTGCATAGTAGCTTCAACCAAATTTTTCGCAACAACAAAAAACTCATCTGCAACCTCAACCAGGCAATACTCAAACCTAGAACCCAAACATATGGCAACATTTGCAGGCAAGGTCCAGGTTGTTGTGGTCCAAATTAAAAAAGATATTTTGTTCTTATCAAAGTTCCTGCTAGCAAAAAAACCTCCATCGTCAGCAACCCTAAACTTAACATAGATCGAATCACATTCATCATTAAAATATTCTATTTCAGACTCAGCAAGGGCCGTTAAACACTTGCAACAATAATAAACCGGCTTCAAACCTCTATAGATCTGGCCGTTTCTGGTCATCTTTGCAAAAACTTCAACCTGGCAAGCTTCAAAATTCTTACTAAAAGTCAAATAGGGGTTCTTAAAATCACCAATGACGCCCAAACTTTCAAACTGTTCCCGCTGCACACCAACATAACACGAAGCATATTCACGACAAACTTTTCGCAACTCAACAGGAGACAAATTCCTATTGTCAACATCCTTCGCCTTAAGAGCCTTGAGCTCAATCGGCAAACCATGCGTGTCCCATCCAGGAACAAATGCGGCCTTAAATCCACTCATATTCTTCTGCTTAACTATGAAATCTTTTAATATCTTATTCAGCGCAGTTCCTAAATGAATTTTCCCATTAGCATAAGGCGGGCCGTCGTGTAAAACATATAGGGGCTTGTCCTTATTTTTTTCTAAAATATGCCTATAAAGCTCATTTTCCGACCATTTCCTGTAGAATTCAGGCTCTCTTTTAGATAGATTTGCCCTCATAGAAAAACCAGTCTTCATCAAATTTAAAGTTTCATCATAAGAAGCTTTAGAATTATTCAAAGACAAAATTTCAACCCCCAGTCAAAAATAAAATAAAAAAATCACCTGCTAAGCTCATCAAAACGCGATTTTATGTAATTATCGTTCTTTTTTAGCTCTTTTATAAATTCTTTATCAGGATCATTCAAACGGCCTTTTTGAAAAATGTTCTCATCATCAGAAATATTTCTTTTAACCTTGTTAAATTCCTCAGATTCAAAACCTAAATTCTCAACATCGTTGTTTTTTTGCAAACTCTCAAAAACCTCTGATTCATCTTCACCAGAAAACACACCTTCATTCAAACCGCCATCTTCTTGATTAGAATCAGCCAAACCAACCTGCCTTTTATATTTCGCACCAGCGACTTCAGGAATTTTAGTTATTAAATCCAGATGTGATTTATATAACTCTAAGAGCTTGACTTTAAAAGCCGACACTTCATTTTTTATTGCCTCAAGCTGAGCCTTCTTTTGTTCAACCTTGCTATTGGCTTCTTCAATCATATCATTGCACTTTTTCTTAGCAGCCATTTCAATATTTTTAGCTTTTTCGTTCGCTTGAATCACAAGTTCACTAGTTTTATCTTCGGTTTCTTTCAAAAGCTTGTGCTTAAAACTCTGCGCGCTAATCATAACATCTTTTATTTCATCTTGAGTTTTATCAACTTCCGACAACCTTGTCTGCAAAGCCCTATTTTCCTTTTCTAAAACAGCATTTTTCTCCTCTAAATTCAAAACATGGTCAGAGATTTCATTCAAACAACTCTTAACATCGGCAACCTTATATCCTCCAACAGGACTTCTACTAAAAACCAAATTCCGAATATCTGACGCCTTCATATTAAAAACCTCCAAATTTTAAAAACCAAAAATAAAAAACCTACTTAAAAAATATTCCGTTGTTTTCTAACTCATCAAGCAAATCCCCACCCATAACATCAACATTATAGGGAGTTATTATGAAGGTGTTGTTAACAATGCGCTTAATCTGTCCATTGTTTGCATACGTCACTCCACTCAAAAAATCAAGCAACCTTAGTGCAACATCTCGATTTATTGATTCTAAATTCAAAACAACCGTTTTTTTGTCATTTAAATGGTCAGCAATAGAACTAGCATCTTCATAGTGTGCAGGCTTCACCAAAACCACCTTAAGCCTAGTGGTTGCGTTTATGTTAACAATCTTGTTCTTATCATAATTATCGTTGCCGCCAGCACGTTCCGATTTTTCACTTTCTTTATGTCTCTCGTTCACAAGATTGGTTTCATATTCCTCGTCATAATCTTCCTCATCTGCTCCCATAAAACCCTTGATTTTGTCCATCCAACTCATTAAACAACTTCTCCTCCATAAAAAAATTAAAACAAACAACAAAATAAAACATACAAACTTTAAAACCGTCGGTAAAAACATTCCAACAGAAGTCTTGCTCTTCATTATCTATTTTTTTAAATGAAATGTCAATATATAAAGCTTAAAAAATAGCAACAAATTTAATCTACTTAATCCTTCTGCTATTGTATAGATTCTTACCCTTAATAACAACTTCATCAAACTCTCGCAGATATGCATCATCACCATCGTGAATTTTAGAAACAATAAAATCAACATCCTCTGCCAATATGTCGATTAACTTAAATTTTATGCTAGATCCTGTTAAAACAAAAACGCCAGGCTTGCCTTCATCATTCGTTCTAATCGCAGCCTTGCTAACCTTTAAACCGTAACAATCCCTATAGTTAAACTCTGCCTTGGTTTTTCGAAGTGAAGCCAGCTTGCGCGTCATTCCATCTAGCTCAAAGGTTGCTAGGCCATAATTCCCATCAGGATCTATACTAAAATCTTTTAACTCAGCCTCAAAATCTTCCCCGATTTGATCTAATTTTAAACAATAACGCTTACCAATTTCACACTCAAAATATAGAATCCTAGGCAAAAAGGCCTTGAAATAAACCACCGGTTCAACGATTATTTTGCTACCAAGTTTGCTGTTTTCAAACCCTATCGAATCTATGTGATAATACAATCTTTTTAATCTATCAACATCAAAACTTTCAGCTGCTTCAAGCCCACATTTTGACTCAAACCCGTCAATTGAACCAACAAAATACCCCGTCACCGGCGTGACAACAACCTTCGGAACAGATGAAACCAACTTGGCAGTTTCGTTTTTTTTATTTTTTAAATTAACAATAGATTCATTAAAATTAGAAATTTTCCCCATCAAAATTTGCCTTTGATTAAAACAATCAATAATTTTGTTTTTTATCGCAAAAACTGACTGACAATCACCATTTTGCAAGCAATCGATAAAACTGAAATAATTTCTGTAAATTTGCTTGTTAAGCCCTCCAAAACTTTGATTTTTTGAACTAACAAAACCTTGCATCTGCTTCAAATTTTCAATTTTTTCGTCTATTTTTTTTATTTTTTCCAAATTTTTAATGTCATCTTCACTGCTATATTTACAAACGATTATAGAATTTCCAGAAACATGATCACCATCTCTAAACATATTCACCGAGATACGACCATCATTGCAACAATCAACAATTTGCTCATCTTTAAAAATCACTCCAAAAACATCAACCTTTTTATGAACCACCGAACCATAAACTATTTCAGTTTCATAGTTAAATCTAAAACTAAAAAATAGTTGCAAACCCAAAAACAGCAAAAAACAAGCCGCAAAAATAAAAAACAAAATTTTTAAATTAAAAAATTTAAAACGAATCAAATTTTTTAAACCCCCAAGAAACTATGCAAAAAATTCCACAACCAGCTTCAAAACCTTTTCAAAAATAGTTTTCTCATCAAACTCATCAACAAAAAACCAATTAACAGAATCATCTCTTTTAAACCACGAAATTTGCCTTTTTGCAAGCTTTCTGGTGTGTTTTTTCAAATTCAAAACAGCCTGTGAAATTGTTTCTTGACCTAAAAAAAATGGCTCAAATTCTTTGTAGCCAATTGCTTGCCTAACCGTTAAACTTAATTTTTCAAACTCAAAAACAAACCTAGCCTCTTCCAAAAGCCCTTGCTCCATCATATCATTAACTCGCTTTTCAATTTTCTGATAGAGCTTTTGCCGACTAGAAAAATTTAAACCAATCTTTAAACTAATCAATTCTTTCAAACCAGGCCTGCTCAATTTTTGAATTTCACTAAAACTAGCACCACATGAAAGACAAGCTTCCAAAGCCCTAATAACCCTCCTCGTGTTGTTAGGATGAACCTTTTTAGCATATTCAGAATCAAGTTCCTTCAATTTGTTGAACAAATAAACCGAACCGTTTTGCTCTAATTCATCAATTAACCTTAACCTAATATTTTCATTCTTATTTTCATTGCCAAAATTAATTCCATTCAAAAAGCTGTCAACATAAAGCCCAGTTCCCCCAATCAAAATTGGTTTCTTACCCTTCAACACAATATTTTTTAACGCAGCTCGCGCCATTTTAACATAACTCGCAACAGAAAACGAACAATTCAAATCAACGCAATCAATTAAATGATGAGCAACTCCTTGCTGCTGCTTTGCGCTCAATTTTGCAGTTGCAATGTTAAGTTTTCTGTAAACCTGCATAGAATCCGCAGAAATTATTTCGCCGTTAATCTTTTTAGCCAAATCAACAGCTAATCTGCTTTTTCCAGTCGCTGTGGGCCCAACAATTGCTAAAATTTTAGTAAAACTCAATTTCTTAACCTAACTTCTAATTAAATTTCATTTTCGTCTAAAATCAGAATCAAATCGACTCTTAGGAAAAACCAAAATCACAGGCCTGCCATGAGGACAAGTCCGAATGTTTTCATTAGAATATATTGCCTTAACTAGTTCAAAAAGTTGCTCCTTCGTGCTATCATCATTCGCCTTTGTTGCCGACCTGCAAGCAATCGTGTGTAAAATTTTTTCAACAGTTTCTGGAGTCAAATCGAACATGCTTTGCTTAAGATTTTGAACTATTTCATAGAAAACATCACAACTATTTTTTTTATCTAAAATAGCAGGAATCTCTCTAATCAAAAAATTATGTAGACCAAACGAATCAAGCTCAAAACCAAATCGACGAAAAATATTCAAATTATTAAAAACTAAACTCCAATCAGACTCAGAATTCATAGAAACCTCTAAAGGAGTTAGAAGAACTTGCCTTTCAAAAGAATTTAGCCGTTTTCTAAGTTTTTCATAAATTATTCTTTCATGAGCCGCATGTTTATCAACAACAATTAACTTGTCCATATATTCTGCTAAAATGTAGGTTTTAAAAACTTCTCCAATAAGTTTTAAATTAGAAATTCCTTCTGTTTTAAAGGTTTCGTTTTTAACTTCATTCTTAAATTTTTTAGAAACTTCAAACTTAGACGCACACTTTGAAGTCGACTCATTAAAATTAAAACAATCTGAAACTGTTCTATTTTGTAAAATTTTTTTATTATCACAATCGCCTGATTTTAATTTATAAGGCTTAACGCCAGATAAAAATGCACATTCAACAAAATTATTTGCCAATTTTTCCATGTCTGAATCACTTATTTTTTTTGAATCATCGCAATAACTTTTTTTGAAATCAACCGAACTACTATTAAAATCAAAAACTTTCTGCTCAAAAACATCACCACTTTTTTCAATCGCCTTCCTAACAGCCAAATATATAGCCTTCAAAACAACCGATTCATCAGAAAAAACTGCTTCAATTTTTGCTGGGTGCACATTAACATCAACATCAGAATAAGGTAGCCTTAAAAATAACACAAAAGACGGAAACTTACCAACCATTGCAAACCCCTTAAAAGCCTGCTCAACCCCATTTTTAAAAATTTTAGACTTAACATATCGCGAATTAACAAAACTTAAACTCATGCTCCCACGAGCTCTGCAAAATTTAGGCAAACTAACAAAACCTTCAACCTCAACCCCAGAAAAAAAATTCTTCACAGGAATCAAAGTTTCAAAAACCGCCTTGCCAAAAATATTATATATTGCATCAGCTAAAATTTTGTTTCCTGTGGTTTGAAAAATTTTCTTGCCGTTTTTTTTAAAAGAAAACGCAACATCAAAACAAGAAATAGCCAATTTTTCTAGAATATCTTGAATCAAATTTGCCTCGATTGAATCCGATTTCAAAAATTTCATTCTCGCCGGAACATTATAGAAAAGTTCGCTAACACTAATTATTGTTCCTTTGTTGCAATTGACTTTTTCACAAAACTTCGCTTCTCCACCACGATTGAAATAGTGAGTTCCTAATTCACTGCCAATTTGCCTTGTTAAAACTTCAACCTCCGAAACAGCACAAATAGAAGCCAAAGCTTCACCTCTAAAACCCAATGTGCTAATAGCATCCAAATCATTTTTGCTCAAAATTTTACTGGTTGCGTGCCTTAAAAACGCCACTCTACAATCATCAAACGACATTCCAGCCCCATCATCAACAACACGAATTAAAGTTTTTCCACCGTTTTTTATTTCCACATCAATCGACTTTGCCTCAGCATCAATAGAATTTTCCACCAGTTCCTTAACAACAAATTTTGGTCTGCTAACAACCTCACCAGCAGCAATTAATTCATAAACTTCCTTTTCCAAAACCCTAATCATAAGCAACTTAAACCTATTTCCATAATTTTTATTTAATAAACAACATATTCAAAGCAGATATTACGGCCAAATGAATCGGATAGAACAGATAAAACAACCATTTTGGTAAACGAAGCCTATCATCAAATTTTTTAAGATATAATATTAAAAATATAGCAAAAATCGAAAATATCTCGTCATTAAAACCACCCAAAACATCAATA
>JAZUIR010000074.1:0-1839 GCA_045642305.1 Oscillospiraceae bacterium
TAGATTAATTTCAACAAAATCATATGAAAACTTCAAAAATGCGCCTCAATTATTTAAGTATTATAAAAAATCAAACTGCAGCAAATCAATATAATCCTAAAAAATAAACACAGCCCAAAAATTGAAATTTAAGCCAAAATGTAATATTATTTCAAGAAAAACAAAAATTAATTTGTTTGATTCAACAAATTTTTCAATCAAAAATAACAGGAGTGTGAAATTTTAAATTATATGGAAGTTCTATTTTTTGTTCTAAACGACGTTAGCAAACTCGATGACCTGCTATTTGAACTATCAAAACGTGGCCTAAAAGGCGCAACTATTTTAACCTCAACCGGAATGGCAAAATCAATATATGACTCAGACACCTTGAACAAAAACAACAATATTATAATAAATTCACTAAAAATTTTACTAAACAACAACAACGATGAAAACAAAACCATATTCGCATTGGTCAATAAATCACAAAAACAAATCTTCAAAAACGTTGTAGATGAAATTGTTGGCCCATTAACCAAAGAAAACACCGGAATAATGTTCACAATTCCAGTGAGTTCGGTTTATGGAATAACAAACTAAAATTAAAAATCAGATAAAATTTTTTAGGGTTTGCAACGCCTTTTTCTCTATCCTAGAAACATATGATCGGGAAATGTGAAGCTTCTTAGCGGTTTCATTCTGCGTTAGAGGAACTCGATCAAAAAGACCATAGCGATAGACTAACACCTTTTGCTCTCTTTCATCCAAATGTTTTTTCATGACTTCATAAAGCTGTTGCTTCTTAAAATTTAGTTCCACTATTTGCTCAACGTCACTGTCACTAACAAGCAGTGATGATGGAAGCAAAAGTTCACCATTTTCGTTTTTACTGCTTCCATCACCTACGTAAACATTATTTACGGTTTTTTTTATCTGACGAAAATACATTAAAATTTCATTTTCAATGCAGCGCGACGCATAAGTTGCAAATTTAATCTTCTTTTTAAAATCATAGCTTTTAACCGCTTTAATTAGGCCTATTGTTCCAATTGATATTAAATCATCTTGATCACTAGCCGAAACATAATACTTTTTTACTACATGCGCGACTAATCGCAAATTATGACTTACTAAATCATTAAAGGCTTGTTTTTCATTGATTTTTAGCTTCTCGAAACATTCACGTTCCTGTTTGCTCGACAACGGTTTTGGAAATGAACTGTTGTTTAAGCGCAAAGCAAGCACTAGAATGCAGTGTAGGAGTTCGGGCAATAAACTAACAATCAAAAAATCACCTCAAATATACACTATGAAAATTCGACTAAATTAGTGCTTAACTATCATGTAAAACATAGCTAAAAATTGCAGTTTTCTATGTTTTTTACAAATTCGACAAATAAAATATCATAATTTTACTCAATGGATGCTGTAATTTTATTCATTATTGTGAAATATTACAAAAAAATAATAAAAATTTAGTTATAAAAACGTTTCGCATTTCGATAAAATTATTAGATAAAATATTCTATATTTTCAAAAATTAGTGAATGGAGAACCAACATTATGGAATTAAACGTTAAAAAATTCTAATCGCTGCTGCGCTCAGTCTAGGAATTGGCGCACTAACTAATTCAAGTTTTGCAATGTTCGATAACCTTCCCCAAGTGAAGATGGAACTTAAAATAAAAACAGACAAAACAACAAACACCTTAAAAAAGCTAAATACTGAAATGGATAAACTGTATTAGTCTATAGTAGCAATGAAAAAATCAGGGAAAATGGTAGACACTGCTGCATTAAAGGAAAAACTTAAGGAAATAGAATCAGAGTATGGCAAAAAGATTGAAGAAATAACGG
>JAZUIR010000075.1:0-1652 GCA_045642305.1 Oscillospiraceae bacterium
AAATTTGGAAACAATAATCTTGTTAAAACAAAAAGTTTTATTAGAATTTAGGTTCTGTATCTTAAATATTTTATTATTGAGTCGGTCTAAATTCTTATTGTGGTGTGTTTTAAACGAAATTAATCATTGTTTAAAATTATGGAGGAGAGAAATGAATGTCAAAAAAATTATTCCTATTTTTTTAGCAACTGTTTCTGCGATTTTTGTGTCATCTGCTTGTTGTCATGCTGTTGACGGATTGGTGCATCCTGAGTTTGTCAGATGTTTAGGTTTCAGCGACGAAGGCAATTGTGAGTTGGAAGACGAAAAGAACAGTTGTGGCGACAAAGATGAAGACGATAAGGAAAATGAAAATGACAAAGACAAGAACAAAAATGATGGTGAAGACAAAGACGAAGAATAAAATGAGTTTAATTGTTAACAGTTAAATGTTTCATTGCTACTTTCGTAGAAGTTTAGGCTCTACGAAAGTTTTTGTTTTATGTAATAAAAACTTTTGAATTGACATAGTCTTAATTTATGATGTAGAATCAAAATTAGCGTTTTTTGTAAATCTGTTTATTAAAGCTTATCTCCAAATTTTTTCTAGTATTTCAAAATCATTTTTTGAAAGGGTTTTCAGTATGTGCGGAATTGTTGGTTTTATTGGCAAAACTGATGGTGCTAGTTTTGTTTTAAACGGGCTCAAAAGTTTAAAATATCGTGGTTATGATTCTGCAGGAATTTCAGTTTTTGAAAAAGATGGCGAAATTAAAATATTAAAAAAATGTGGAAAATTAAGCGAACTTGAAAAGATGATATACGAAAAAGGTTGTCCGAGTGGGAGTTGTGTTTTGGGTCACACGCGATGGGCAACTCACGGTGAACCTTCCGATGAAAATGCTCATCCTATTGAAGTTGGAAGGGTTGTTATTGTTCATAATGGCATAATAGAAAACTATGTTGATTTAAAAATTTTTCTTAAAAAAGAAGGTTATGAGTTCAAAACTCAAACCGACACAGAGGTTGCAGCCGCATTGATTGACTACTACTATGACGGTAAGAATCGCAAAGAAGCAATTTTAAAGGCAGTTTCTTGTTTTGAAGGGTCGTTCGCTTTGGGCATATTGTTTAGTGATAAGGATGATGAACTATATGCAATAAGAAGAGATAGTTCATTGGTTGTTGGTTTTGGTGACTGTGAAAACTACATAGCTTCTGATGTCGCTGCTTTTTATGGACGTACGAAAAAATATGTTGTGCTGAATGATGGCGAGTTTTGTTGTTTAACTGTGGATGGGGTCTGTTTTTTTAACCTTAAGGGAGAACTAATCGATAAGGTTGTTTCAACAATTGACTGGAATGTTGATGATGTTGGTAAAAATGAATTTGATAGTTACATGTTGAAGGAAATTTATGAGCAGCCGAAGGTTGTTGGTTGTTGTTTAAATTCAAGGATTAAAAATTCTGGTGAAGTTAGTTTTGAGGTAGATGGAATTTCAGATGAATGGTTTTCGTGTTTTAAGCGAATTCAAATTGTTGCTTGCGGCACTGCGATGCATGCCGGAATGTTTGGTAAACATTTAATTGAAAATTTTTCTAAGTTGCCAACTGAAGTTTCGATTGCTTCTGAGTTTCGCTATAAGAATCCAATTTTTTTGAAGGATGATTTG
>JAZUIR010000076.1:0-5413 GCA_045642305.1 Oscillospiraceae bacterium
TTTTTGTTAGGAGGAAAAAATGCCAAGAAGAGGAAAAGTTGCTAGGCGCAGTGTGCTTGCCGATCCGTTGTATAAATCGGAATTGGTTTCAAGGTTAATAAATAATGTTATGTTAGATGGTAAGAAGGGAATAGCGCAAAAAATTGTATATGGAGCGTTTAGCTTGGTTAAGGAAAAGTTACAGAGAGAACCGTTAGAGGTTTTTAGTGAGGCCATGGAGAATGTAATGCCTTTGTTAGAGGTTAAGGCGCGCAGGGTTGGAGGAAGTGTATATCAGGTGCCTATGGAGGTTAGACCCGAGCGCAGGGAAACTTTGGGTCTTCGTTGGATAACACAATATTCTCGCAAACGTAGTGAACACACAATGAAAGATCGTTTGGCTGCTGAAATAATGGATGCATTGAATGGAACCGGCGGGGCATGCAAGAAGCGGGAAGATATGCATAAGATGGCAGAAGCGAACAAGGCGTTTGCTCACTATAGATGGTGATTTTTTAAAATTGATGTTGTTATTTAGATTGGATCAGTTTGAATAGAAAGATAGTTTGTTTAGAAGTTTATATTGTTTTCTAATTAATATGTGAATATTTTATAGTGATTGTAAATATTTCTGGCGAAATTGACAAAACTATTCTGGTCAAGTTATTTTTTAACAAGTTTGTGTGTTTTTTGCATATATTTCTAATTTTTTTGGTTAATTTGATCATTCGTTTATTTAATTTTTCGATTTTAGCATATAGTAATTTTAATATGTTGTTAAAGATTATAATATGAAAATTTTGAAATTATGGAAAAATTTTGTTGAAAATTGTTTTTGATTCTTAAATTTGTTGGGAGGAGTTTTTTAATGTCATCAAGGGATGTGGCGCTTGAAAAAACCCGAAATATTGGAATAATGGCGCACATAGACGCCGGAAAAACTACAACAACCGAACGTATACTTTATTACACGGGCATAAAGCAGAAGATGGGTGAAACTCATGATGGGGCCGCAACTATGGATTGGATGGAGCAGGAGCAAGAGCGCGGAATAACTATAACTTCGGCGGCAACCACCTGTTATTGGAGTCATACTGAGCTTTTAGATGATCCGGCAAAGATTAGGCAGCATCGTCACAGAATAAACATAATAGATACGCCGGGGCATGTTGATTTTACGGTTGAGGTTGAGCGTTCACTTAGGGTTTTAGATGGAGCGGTGGCAATTTTTTGTGCAAAAGGTGGGGTTGAACCTCAGTCGGAAACAGTATGGTATCAAGCAGACAAATATGAGGTTCCTCGCATGGCCTATGTCAATAAGATGGACATAATGGGAGCGGATTTTTATAATGTTTTAGATATGATGCTTAACAGATTAAACACGAATGCTGTGCCTATTCAGTTACCGATTGGTGTTGAAGATAGTTTTTGTGGTATAGTTGATTTGGTTAACATGAATGCTGTAATATATGAAGATGATTTAGGCAAGGTTATGGAATGCGTCGAAATTCCTGATGATATGAAGCAAAAGGCCGATGAATATAGAGCGCGACTTTTAGAAGCAGTGTCAGAAGTTGATGATGTTTTGATGGAAAAATATCTTGAGGGAGCGCAAATTTCTGTTGCTGAAATAAAAAAGGCTTTGCGAAAAGGAACAATAGAAAACAAAATTGTTCCGGTAACCTGTGGAACATCTTACAAGAACAAAGGAGTTCAGCTTTTGCTTGATGCCATTGTTGACTATATGCCGTCGCCTATTGATATTCCTCCAATTGCTGGAGTTAATCCAAAAACCGATGAGGCGCAGGTGAGGCCTTCGTCTGATAGTGAGCCTTTTTCGGCTCTTGCTTTTAAGATAGCAACTGACCCTTTTGTTGGGAAGCTTTGTTTTGTGCGAGTATATTCTGGAATGTTAGAAGCTGGTAGCACAGTATATAATTCTGTTAAAGGGAAAAATGAGCGAATAGGTCGAATTTTGCAGATGCATTCGAATAGTCGTACTGACATAAAGCAGATTTTTGCTGGAGATATTGCGGCTGTGGTTGGTTTGAAAGAAACCTCAACAGGTGACACGTTGTGTGATAGCGCGCATCCAATAGTTTTGGAGTCTATGGTTTTCCCGGAACCTGTCATTAGTTTAGCAATTGAACCAAAAACCAAAGCAGGTTCTGAAAAGATGGGAATAGCGCTTTCCAAGTTGTCGGAGGAAGATCCAACCTTTAAAACTTATACCAATGAAGAGACGGGACAAACCATAATAGCAGGAATGGGTGAGCTTCATCTGGAAATTATTGTTGACAGGTTAAAGCGAGAGTTTAAGGTTGAGGCAGATGTTGGGGCGCCGCAGGTTTCATATAAGGAAACTATTCGTAAATCAGTTGAAGTTGACCATAAATATGTTCGGCAGTCGGGTGGACGAGGACAATATGGTCACGTAAAAATCAAGGTTGAGCCAAATGAGCCCGGCAAAGGCTATGAGTTCATAAACAAAATTGTTGGTGGAGCCATTCCAAAAGAATATATTCCGGCGGTGGATTCAGGAATTAAAGGGGCCATGCAGGCTGGTGTTTTGGCGGGTTACGAGGTTGTTGATGTTAAGGTTACTTTGTTTGATGGATCTTTTCATGAGGTTGATTCATCGGAGATGGCGTTTAAGATTGCAGGTTCTCAGGCGTTTAAAGAAGCTATGAGAAAAGCAGATCCGGTAATTTTGGAACCCATAATGAAGGTTGTGGTTGTTGTTCCGGAAGACTATATGGGTGATGTTATTGGTGATTTAAATTCTCGTCGAGGTCAGGTTGAAGGAATGCAGGCGCGAGGAGGGTCTCAGGAAATCAAGGCTCAGGTTTCGCTTTCGGAGATGTTTGGATATTCTAATGATTTGAGGTCGAAAACTCAAGGTAGAGGTCAATTTTCGATGGAACCGTTTAGATATGCGGAGATTCCAAAAAACATAGCAGAGAAGATAATGGCGGATTATGAGAAAAGCGGAAAAAACAGATGAAAATTTTTAATAAATTTAAAAATTTGAAAAAACATCTTGAATTATATTAGTAATTGTGTTAAAATTGGGACAAAAATTTAAATAATGTTGTAAACGTGCTAAAAATAAAGCAAAAATTTGGAGGTTTTAAAAAGATGGCGGGAAAAGAAAAATTTGAAAGAAAAAAACCACATATAAATATTGGCACTATTGGGCATGTTGACCACGGTAAAACCACGTTAACTGCAGCGATAACAAAGGTTTTGAGCATGAAGGGCGGCAGTGAGTTTGTTGATTATGAAAGTATAGATAAAACTCCGGAAGAAAAAGCCAGAGGAATAACCATTTCGACTGCTCACGTTGAATACGAAACTGAAAAGAGGCACTATGCGCATGTTGATTGCCCAGGTCATGCTGATTATGTCAAGAATATGATAACCGGTGCCGCACAGATGGATGGAGCAATTTTGGTTGTTTCAGCAGCTGATGGACCTATGCCACAAACTCGAGAGCATATTTTACTTTCGCGTCAGGTTGGAATAGAAAATATCGTGGTTTTTATGAATAAGGTTGATCAGGTTGAAGATCCGGAATTGTTGGAAGTGGTTGAGATGGAGATTCGGGATTTGTTAAATAGTTATAACTTTCCTGGTGATGATATACCAATAATCGCAGGATCAGCTTATAAGGCATTGAAATCAGATAGTTCTGATGTTAATAGCGAAGATTATGCGCCTATTTTGAAGCTTATGGATGCTGTTGATGAGTATGTTCCGACTCCGGTTAGAGATGTTGACAAATCTTTTTTGATGCCCATTGAGGATATTATGACCATTTCGGGTAGGGGAACTGTTGTAACTGGTCGTGTTGAGAGGGGCCAGGTTAAAGTTCAGGAAGAGGTTGAAATTGTTGGTTTGAGCGAAGAATCCAAGAAAACCGTTATAACTGGTATTGAAATGTTTAGGAAGACTCTTGATTGTGCTGAAGCTGGTGATAATGTTGGGTTGTTGTTGCGCGGAATAGATCGTGATGAGGTTGTGAGGGGGCAGGTTTTGTGTGTGCCTGGTTCAATTCATCCGCACAGTAAATTTTCTGGTAAGGTTTATGTTTTGAAGAAGGAAGAAGGTGGAAGGCACACGCCATTTTTCAATAACTATAAGCCGCAATTTTATTTTAGGACCACCGACGTTACCGGAACTGTTTCGTTGCCTGATGGAGTTGAAATGTGCATGCCTGGTGACAATGTTGAGATGGTTGTTGATCTACTCACCCCTATAGCCATAGAAGAGGGTTTGCGGTTTGCTATTCGTGAAGGCGGCAGAACGGTTGGTTCGGGTGTTGTAACTGGAATAATTGAGGAAAAGAAATGAGGATTTTTTGTTTCTTAGCTCCGAGTTTAAAAGGGTTGTTCGTCAGTGAGTTGTTGAGCAATTGTTGGTAAATATTTAGAGAGTGTTGATTAATAGTAGGGTTTTGTGATTTTTGTAGTCGTGGTTACAGAAATTTGAAGTCGGCGAGTATGGTTCGTCGACTTTTTATATTCACATAATATATGGATTAAATTTCACTTTTTTTAGAAAAATATAATAAAATATAGTTGTAAATATGATTAAATTGTACATTCTTTGGAAATAATAAAATTGTTAATGTAAAAAATTATAAAATTTTAGTAAAAAGGAGTGTGCATAAAATTATGACAGTTAGACGAGGAGAAATTTATTATGCGGATTTAAGTCCTGTAGTTGGTTCAGAACAAGGTGGGGTTCGGCCGGTTTTGATTGTGCAAAATGATATAGGAAACAAATATAGTCCAACAGTGATAGCGGCGGCTATAACCAGTCAATGTGGTAAGAATAAATTACCTACTCATATTGAAATTGACGCCAAACAGAGCGGATTAAATAAAAATTCTGTTGTTTTGCTTGAGCAGATGCGCACTCTTGATAAGATTCGATTGAAAGAAAAAACCGGGGAATTGAGTAGAAGTTTCATGAACTATATTGATAATGCTATTTCAGTGAGTTTAGGGCTTTCTATGGTGTTTTCTAATAAGGTAGGCGCATAAAAATTTCGTAGGTTATAAGTATAAAAATAATAAAATAGAGGCTTGATTAGATTATTCAAGCCTTTTATTGTTTATATATACGTTTTACATATATATGATTCGACAGAGCAACGAAAAAGACCTATCAAGGGTTTACTCGAGACATGCTGGGTTGAATGGCGGTTTTAGTGAGTTTTTGAATGTTTCTGAAATATGAGCAAACCACCATTATGCAGGCAACATACCAGGCAAGTATGGTCGCATAACACACGCCGTCGTAATTCAAAAATTGTGAAAACGCAAGGGTTAAGGCTCTAGCCATAGTTTCGGCAAAACTGCCACACAGAGGAATCAGTGTTTTGCCAAGGCTTTGCACTATGTTGCGCACGATTATTAAAATGCACACG
>JAZUIR010000077.1:0-2145 GCA_045642305.1 Oscillospiraceae bacterium
CTAAAAATATGCGATATGGATTTTGACGCATTAATTCCATCACTAGGCACAAAAACCGACGTTGTCATAGCTGCAGTCACCAAAACTGAAGAGCGCGAGAAGATGGTTGGTTTTTCAAAGCCATACTACGAATCAAAGCAGTTTGTTCTCACGAAAAAAGATAGGAAAATCGAACACAAAAACGACCTGAAAAACTGCATAATGGCCGCTCAAACCGGGTCAACCGGTCATAACCTAATTAAAAAACTCAACGAAGAATTTAAACAACCCGAATCAAAAATAAAATCATCAAAAGATTTCATAACGCTGGTTAATGAACTGTTAAATTCCAGAATCGATGCAATTGTGCTCGACAAGAACACAGCAATGGCTTTTCAAAAAATCTACCCGTCAAAAATCAAAGCGCTAGATGGACAATTGTTTGATTTTAAAAACGAAGATTACTGTATTGCTTGCTCAAAACAAAACAGACCACTAATCGATGCAATAAATGAGCAGATTGACACGTTAATTGAAAGCCAAACCTACACAAATTTAGTAAACCAACACATAAACTCGAATGCTAACCAAAAATTGTGTTATAGTTTTGATGATTCAAACACAAAACCCTACTCATTAATAAACCAATTCAATGCAGCATTTTTTAAAAATAATCGATGGAAACTATACTTAAGCGGCCTTATTGTGTCACTACAAATAACATTTTTTGCAGCAATAATAGGGTTGTTTTTTGGAACAATTTTGGCAATGATTCGAACTATAAAACTAAAAAAATGGTTTGAAATCTTCCAACTGTTTTGCAAGATTTTTGTTGATGTAATACGCGGAACACCTGTGCTTGTTCAACTTCTAATTTGGTGGTTCGTAATATTACAAAACTCAAAAAACGCTATTATTGTTGCAATAATATCATTTGGACTAAACAGCAGCGCCTATGTTTGTGAAATAGTCCGAGGAGCAATAAAAGCGGTCGATTCGGGTCAAACTGAGGCTGGGCTTGCTATGGGTTTTGGGCCGATTCAAACCCTGCAAAACATAGTTTTACCACAAGGTCTCAAAAATGCAATTCCTGCCCTTTGCAACGAAATAATAAGCCTGCTTAAAGAAACTGCAATCGTCGGCTACATTGCCTTGGTTGATTTAACTCGTGCTGCTGATTTGGTAAGAGCAGCAACATACCAAGCATTTGTGCCACTAATCATTGTGGCTATAATATATTTAACCATAACCAAAACTGCCAGTTTCCTACTAAATTTACTAGAAAGGAAGCTCGATGCAAAATGGTAGATTCAATAATAAAAATCGAAAATTTGAACAAAAGTTTTGATAGTAAGCAAATTTTAAGCAATATTAATCTTGAAATTCAAAAAGGTGAAAAAATTTCAATTATCGGGCCATCAGGTTCCGGAAAAAGCACTCTTCTTCGTTGTATGAACCTGCTTGAATTTCCCACAAGCGGCAAAATTTGGCTCAACAATATTGAAATAACCAACAGTAAAACCAATATTAAAAAAATCCGTCAAAATATGAATATGGTGTTTCAAAATTTTAATCTGTTTGAAAACAAAACAATTCTTGATAACATAACACTGGCTCCCATTAAACTGAAAAAAATAAACAAAGATGAGGCAACAAAAAAAGCGATGAGTCTGCTAAAACAAGTTGGAATAGGCGACAAAGCTAATTGTTTTCCACGACAGCTTTCAGGAGGACAAAAACAACGTGCTGCAATAGTTAGAGCAATCGCTATGAATCCTGAAGTTGTTTTGTTTGACGAACCAACTTCGGCGCTTGATCCTGAAATGGTGAATGAAGTTTTAAAAACCATAGAACTTTTAGCAAAGAGCGGACTAACCATGGTTTGTGTTACACACGAGATGCGTTTTGCAAAACAAATTTCCGATCGCATAATTTTTTTAGATGGCGGCACGATTGTTGAGCAAAACACCGCAAATGAATTTTTTAACCATCCTAAAACCACTCGCCTTCAAAAATTTCTCGCACACCATCAAAACCAAAGCACAAGTTAAACCAACAAATTTATAAAAATTTTATAACGCTCTAATCTTGTACAGAAATAAAGAGGAAAGCTAAAACATGATAATAGGCGATAAAATTTTTGACACAAAAAAACACACCTATATA
>JAZUIR010000078.1:0-2200 GCA_045642305.1 Oscillospiraceae bacterium
ACAAACCCCAATCTTGAATAAACAAACAAAAACATTTTAACAAAATTTAATTTTAACAACATCTAACCTGGTTTTGTTTTAGATTATTGCAACACAACAACAACTAAGCTTTGCCATAACCAAACCACATAAACAAACTAAAAAATATCTACAAAACGTCACTTTCGCTAACATCAACACTGCTTTCAGCAGCAAGCAATGCATCAGCATTAAGCTTTTTAACTGCACCAAACAAATCATCATCTATTTTAATATTTTTGTTCTTGGATTCGTCTTCAGCTTCAACATCAGAATCAAAATAATCAAAATTTAAATTAAATCTTTCTGAAACAGATCTCCTACGCTCATCAAAAACCGATTCAGCGCTTTGTGTAACTATTTTTCGCCCTATCAAATTAGCTGACTCAACAATTTCTTTTGCCTGATGCTTGGCAATTTCAACAAACCTTTTAATCTTTTCTTTGGATTCCATGATTATTTTTTGTGCAACACTTGCCGCTCTATTCAAAACTTGAGAAGCTTCCTTAACTGTTTTACTACGCATGGCCTTAATTTCAATATCAGCTTTTTCAACCTTTTCCTTGTATTCCTGAGAAATTTTTTCACGCGCCTGCTCAATTATCTGATTGACCCTCTCCTTTGCAGCTTCTTTCGCTTTGCTAATCCTAATTTCCAAGTCCGTGCCACTATCACTCAAATCATCGCTTTTAATTTTTTTAAGCCTTTCAATTTCATCACGCAAACTCGCTATAGTTGCTTCTTGCTCCTCTATTTTTTTCAAATTCAACTCATTTTCTGAACCACCATCACATCTTGACTCATCCAAATCTGAACTCAAACTTTTAACCTGCTCTTCACACAATTCAAGCTTCTTCGACAAATCTGCAATCATTTCATCTTTCAACTCAAGCTTTTTTTCATATTCCTTTTTTAAATTATCAGCCTCTAAGTTGTAATCGTCCACAATCTTAGAAATATAATCAACAACACTCTTTTTGCTAAATCCACCAAAAATCGACATCTTGAAACTCTGATCATTCATCAGACACAGCCACCCCACAAAATTTAAAAACTAAACCTAACTAAACTCAAAACATAACCTCAATCAAAATTCAAAACAGAAAAATAAAACATTCAATATCAGGGTTTTAATTAAGCAAACCTAGCCTCTATTACTAAAAATATCTAAAATTTGAGCAAAATCATCATTATCAACGTCCACAACATCAGAAGAAGCCGAAGACGACAAAGATGACGACAAATCCCCTCTTGCTGCTCGCTTTTCGCCATTCTTGTCAACAAAACCAGTTGCTATCACAGTAATTTTCATTTCATCGTCAAGATTCTGATCAAACGCAACCCCAAAAATAACATTAGCATCCACATCAAAATATTGACTTATGCAGTTCATCGCCGTATCAACATCTTCAAACGGAGTAGAAGGCGACAAGGTAACATTAACAATAACCCCATGTGCCCCCTGTATTGAAGTTTCAAGAAGAGGACTAGAAATAGCCTTCCTGGCAGCAACCTCGGCCTTATCCTTGCCTTGTGCACTAGCAACCCCCATGTGAGCATATCCAGCATCTTTCATTATGGATTTAACATCTGCAAAATCAAGATTAATGAACCCCGAAGTGTTAATCAATTCTGCAATACTTTGAACACCCTGCTTGAGAACATCGTCTGCAAGAGCAAACGCTTCTGTCACACTAAGCTTTCTGTCTTCCAAAAGCTTCAACCTTTCGTTAGGAACAACAACTAATGAGTCAACGCTTTCTTTAAGTCTTTCTATTCCTTCTTCTGCCTGCCTCATTCGCTTTGACCCCTCAAAAAGAAAGGGCTTAGTCACAACTCCAATGGTTAAAATCCCCATATCACGGGCAATTTGAGCAACAACAGGAGCAGCCCCAGTTCCAGTTCCACCACCCATTCCAGCAGTTATAAACAACATTTGAGTTCCATCAAGCGCCGCCTTTATTTCATCACTGCTCTCCTCAGCTGCTTTACTACCAACTTCAGGATTTCCGCCAGCTCCACCTCCCTTTGTGGTTTTATTTCCTATTGTTATTTTCGTGGCGGCTTTCGACTTACAAAGAATTTGATTATCAGTGTTTATTGCTAAAAATTCAACGTATTGCATATCGGAATCAACCATACGATTGACTGCGTTTCCACCGCCACCACCAATGCCACTGAC
>JAZUIR010000079.1:0-5823 GCA_045642305.1 Oscillospiraceae bacterium
AACAAATGATTTGCAACAACAAGATTAATCAAGAAATTCACTGCAGATTTTTTTCATCAAAACAAAAATTAGAAGATCATATGCAACAACACGCAAGAATAATAAAACCAAAATTCGACCTAGTCAATGAAAAACTAACCAACCAACTAAAACCACTCGGAATTTGCAGCTGGACAAAACCAAACGGAGGTTATTTTATTTCATTTGAAACTCCAAAAAATTGCGCAAAAAAAACCTTCAACCTATGCAAAGAAGCCGGTCTTGTCTTAACCGAATGCGCTGCAACATTCCCCTACAAAAACGACGAAAACGACTCTAACATTAGAATCGCTCCAACATTTCCAACCATTTCAGAACTCAGCACTGCAATGGACCTTTTTTGCCTCTGTGTTAAAATAGCCGCAATCGAGAACCTTCTCGAAAACAAAAAATAAAATTTTAATAAAAATTCAAAGAATAATTCTTGAAACATGACTCTTGCTTTCACTAAAAATTAATAAATTTCATCATCACCGAAAACCGCATCTTGCAACTTGAAAATTTCCTGCCTTTTTAATTTAGTCGCAATTTCATCTACAACGAACCCTGCATCACTTCTTCTGAGCACGCAACCTTCACAAATTTTTCCTAAAATTTTTTTTGTTTTGATTTTGATAATGTTTTCGTTTTCATCAAAACATATTGCAATATTATTTTCTATTCTGTCAATATACAACTTCAATAAAATAACCCCAAATCATCAACTAACTTTTTTTTCTGTTTCAATCTCAATAAGTTTACCATCAGTTCTAAAAAATATTGTTCCATCAAAATCGGTTCTGTAAAGTTTTTTTCCATTAAGCGACTTCAAAACCTTCTTATGCGGATGACCATAACTGTTGTGTTTTCCAACCGTAGCAACATAAGTTTTAGCACCGACAGCCTTTAAAAATTTTTTTGTGTTTGAAGTTTTACTGCCATGATGATTTAACTTAAAAACGTCAGCCGACAGATTCTGCCCACTTTTTAGCAGATCAAATTCAGCATCTTTTTGCGCATCACCACACAACAAAAACGAACAACTACCATAAACAAACCTAGTAACAACCGAAAAATCATTCAACTCATCATAATCATTACGCAAAGGACCTAAAATTTGCAATTCACCCCTGCCAAGCCTAATTTTTTTACCAGATTTTGCCTCAATCAAATTAATATTCTTGCTAAACAAACATCTCAAAAATCTCTCGTAAATCGGGTTAGTCGGAATCAAATCCTTCATAATTTTAGGTAAAATCACATTTTTTATTTTAAAATGTTTTGCAACTTCAACAAAACCGCCATAATGATCGGTGTGCGGGTGAGTGCCAATGAAATAATCTATTTTTTTCACACCACATTTTTTCAAATGGCGCACCACTCTGCAACCCTTATCTACCTCGCCGCAATCGATTAAAACAGTTTTGCCCCCATCAAAAATTAACTCGCAATCACCCTGACCCACATCAACAAAATGAACATGTGCATCAACCATCGAATTTTTAACAAAAAACTTCCTGTTCGCATTCGATTTATACAGGAAATTTCCAAAAAATGCGATAAAACAAAAAATTAAAACAAAAAATATTATTTTCTTATCAACTACAGAACGCCTTCGCTTTGGTTTGAACCTCAATTTTCCAGCTATTCCTCCCTGTTCAGATTCATTTCTAAAAACTGTTGCCTAGAAATCAAAACCTTGCGGCCTTTGCCTGAATTTTGACCTGACACAATTCCAGCACTTTCCATTTCATCAACAATTCTTGCTGCACGAGAATAACCAATCTTCAACCTACGCTGCAAAAACGAAGTTGAAACCCTACCACTTTCAACAATCAACTCAACCGCATCATTAAAAAGAACATCCCTCGAACCATAAAATTCATCACCTTTTTGCCCGGCTTCATCGCTAATTTCAGAATGACGTTCTATTTCCTCCAAAATTTCTTCATCATATTGACTGTTCACCCTTCCACTTTCATCAACCACCCTAACCGAACTAACAACCCGTTCAACCTCCCCATCACTTAGAAAACACCCCTGCACCCTTAAAGGCTTTTGTTCACCAACTGGAAAATATAACATGTCTCCCTTGCCGAGCAATTTTTCGGCCCCTGACATGTCGATTATGGTTCTTGAATCAACCTGTGATGAAACTGTAAACGCTATTCTACTTGGAACATTTGCTTTAATCAAACCTGTTATAACGTCGACCGAAGGCCTTTGTGTTGCAATAACCAAATGCATTCCGGCTGCACGCGCCATTTGAGCCAATCTGCAAATTGAGTTTTCAACTTCTTTTGATGCAGCCATCATCAAATCAGCAAGTTCGTCGATTATAATAACTATTTGAGCAAGCTTTTGTAAACTACCACTGCCATCACTTTTATTAATGTCACTCTGCTCATTAAACCTTGATTCAACCAATGAATTATAGCTTTTTAAATCACGAACCCCATTTTTTGCAAAAATTTTGTAGCGTTTAAGCATCTCACTAACCGCCCAATTCAAGGCCCCTGCTGCTTTTTTAGGCTCTGTAACCACCGGAATTAACAAATGAGCTATATTACCATAAACCCCCAGCTCCACAACTTTAGGATCGATCAGAAGCAACTTAACCTCATCAGGCGAGCTTTTATATATTAGCGAAACAATAAGAGAATTTATACACACCGATTTACCAGAACCGGTTGCCCCTGCAATTAAAACATGGGGCATTTTTGCTATGTCAGAAACAACAACGTTCCCAGCGATATCTTTTCCCAATGCAAAAGTTAATGGGCTTTTAGCCTTAGAAAAAACCGAATTAGCAACAATTTCACGCAAATATACTACTTCTCTTTTTTTATTTGCAACTTCAATTCCAACCGCAGCCTTATTCGGAATAGGCGCTTCGATTCTAACTCCGCCAACAGCCAAATTAAGCGAAATATCGTCAGCCAAATTGGTTATTTTACTAATCTTGACCCCAGCAGAAGGTTGCAGCTCATAGCGCGTAACCGAAGGGCCCCTGCTAATGTTTATTATTCTGGTTTCAACTCCAAAACTTTTCAGAGTATCAACCAAACGAGCAGCATTTGATTTAAGTTCAACTGACACATCAACATTGCCATCAGAAGGCGGTTTGTTTAGCAAATCAATCGACGGAAAAACATAGCTGCTACGGATTCCATCGGCAATTTCAAGACTTTTCGCATCAATCTCTGAATAGGAACCATCAAAATCATTTTTGTTCTGAGTTCTTGAAATAAAATTAAGTGGCTCAAAATTTAAAGTTTCATTCGAAATTTCGTTTGTTTTAACCGATTCAACAAGTTCAAAATTTTCATCTTTCAAATCAAAATCATCACTAACTTTAGACGATGACACAACATTTCCAGCTTCTGAATTTTTATTTTTATTAGAACTTTTTTTGATACCATCTTCAACGTAAAAATCATCTTGAACTTCAAGCTCTTCACCCGTATTATCAAATCTAGATTTCAAATTTTTCAAAGGCTGAACCAAAACCTGAATAAACCGAACAAAATTGATTCCAGAAACCAAAAAAAACATAACAAAAAACAATATCCAAAAACACAAAAATGCAACCTGCCTACCAAAAAAATAACTAAAAATCAAACTCAAAAGCTCGCCAACAGCCCCTCCTCCACTGCCTTGAAGCCCAAAATTCCACGCAACCTTAAGCTGCTGCAATCTTTCAAAAAAATTCAACGACTCCGACACATTTTCAAAATCATAGGTTTGGACAATGGCGCATAGTAATAAAAGCAAAGCAAAAATTTCATATATTTTGTGCTTAAACAATTTCCTGTCACTTTTTAGCGCGTAAAAAATCGCAACAAAAATATAAACCGGGCCAATCACCATTGCAAGCAGGCCAAAAAAACCCAAAAATGAGTTATGCAACAAACGCCACAAATGCTCACCTTCAACATATGAAACAAAAAACAAAAACAAACCAACAACAAAAAAAATCATCAAACTAACCGAACTAAAGGCCTGCTTATTGCCCTTTTTGTTCAACATTTTGCTCTTTTTGTTACTTTTCCTATCTACCACTAATAACTCCAATAAAATTAAAATTTTAATCCAACGTTTGCTAATTCACCTGAAATTATATATTAAATTAAACAACGTTGCAAACCTTATCTAAGGAAAGGAATTAAAATGATTCCAGTAATTTTAAAAACACCCATATTCCCAAAAACCTCAAAAAAAATCGCAAAAAAATTCATAAAAATAGCAAATCTAGTTTTAATAGTTTTAACAATTTTAATATATTTTGTGGTTAAATGGCTTAAAGAAAATTTTAATAATATTTCATTCAACGACATTCTATTCAACATCTTCATGTCTATTAAAGGCACCGAAAAAAATTTAATAAATCAATTCATTTTAAAATGCATTCTTCCAACAATTGTTTTTAGTGCACCTGTCTTGTTAATGGTTAATTGGTTAACCAAAATTTCTAGAAAAACCAACAACGTTTTGAACTATAATCTATTTAAAAAAAATAGGTTTTTTAACATAACAATTTCAAACAAAAATCTGATTTTTGACCTGAAAATTTTAGGTCGAAAATTTAGCGCCAAATTGAAAAAGACATTAATTTTTATGTTAATGATCTTAATAGAATTTTCCTGCATATACATAATCATAAATTCCGGCTACAAAACCCTAAAAATTGACGAATTCATAAACGAAAACAAAAAAAACTCAAACTTCATAAAAATTCACTATGTTGACCCAAAAAAAATCAAACTAACCTTTCCCAAAAAGAAACGAAATTTAATATATATTTTCGCTGAATCACTCGAATCAAGTTTTTTTTCAAAAAAACTCGGCGGCAATGAAAAAGAAAATTTAATGGAACCACTAACTCAACTAACCCTAAACAACCTAAATTTTTCAAACAACAACAAAATAGGTGGAGCTTGTTCAACGTTTGGTTCAACCTTCACAACAGCAGGGCTGGTTTCACAAACACTCGGAATTCCTCTAAAAATTAGTCGATCTGTAATAAACACAAAACCAAATCGTTACTGTTTTTTCAATAATGCCTGTGGAATTGGCGACATATTGCAAAAAGCAGGTTATGAGCAAATGTTTTTGATAGGATCTGATAAACAATTTGGTAATAGAAACGTTTTAATGGAAAATCACGGAAACTATAAAATATATGACTACTACTCAGCGCTAGAAGAACAAAAAATAAAACCAAACTATAAGGTTTGGTGGGGCCTGGAAGACAGCAAACTCTTCGAAATAGCCAAAGAAAAAGTTTTAGATTTAGCCCAAACAAAAAAACCATTTAACCTAACACTGCTCACCACAAACACCCACTGCCCCGAAGGTTTTGTCGAAAAAAACTGTCAACCAATATTTGATGATAAATATTCAAACGCAATTTTCTACAGCGCAATGCAAATTAACGAATTCATTGAATGGATTAAACAACAACCATTTTTTAAAAACACAACAATTATCATAGCAGGCGATCACCTAAGCATGGCAACAAAACACTTTGAAAACAAAAAAAACAAATTTAACCGAACAATTTTTAATCTGTTCATAAACAGCAAAACAAAACCCAAAAAAAACAAAGACAGAATATTTTGTTCTCTAGACATGTTCCCAACAACAATAGCCAGCTTAGGCATAAAAATTAAAGGAAACAAACTTGGCCTTGGAACAAATTTGTTTTCATCGCTAAAAACACTGCCTGAAATTTATGGGATAAACTACTTAAACAATGAACTCAAAAAACATAGCCAATTCTATGACGAAAATTTTATACGTAAA
>JAZUIR010000080.1:0-5084 GCA_045642305.1 Oscillospiraceae bacterium
CTATAAATCTAAAACTGAAATCAAAGATGTTAACTCAAAGGATTTGTATAGGTTATTTATTGAAAGTACGGGAACGCTCGCTGCGGTAAACCAATCTAGTTTGAGTTATGATGGTAATGATAATCGGGCTTTTACAAATCATTTTGAAAAGTGGTTTTTTGAAAATGTTTTTGATGATGTTGTGGGCAAGGGAATTTTGTGCTATTTCGGTGTTTTTTCTGTAGCAGTGTCTGGTCAAAGGTTCAGTGTGTTTAACGGCAAAATGTTGTTAACTGATGCTCAAATAGAAAACAATAGGTTTTTTTATGATATTACAAATAGGAGTTATGCTCCAATAAACCTTGCTGAAGGTCTACGAGATAACCCAGGTAGTTATAACCAAACTATACCAGAAATTGTGAAACGTGCGTGTCGCCAAGAGCTTAGTCAGTTTAAGTGTCTTTTTCATTATATAAATGCAGTTAAAAATTTTTTAGAAAAGTTTAAACCGTTGCTGATGCCTATGTTAGCTAGAAGGTTTTTGCGTGTTCCATTTTTTGATTATGGAAAATCAAGGGGTGTGGATTTAAATTTTGATGATTTTGAAGCAAAAAGAGAAAGCAAACTAGGTGAAACGGATAAAGGTTTTGATAATTATTTTTACAATTCTGGTGATAATTTTATTAATTTTATTAATTTTAAAAACTTCTTCGATCTTATTTTCAAAGATGAAATGGAAAGAAAATTATACAGTGGAGTTTTTTATAGTTCATCTTTTGATTTTCCAAGTTTTTTTGAAGATTGTAAAGCAAATGATCCGAATTATGACGCTGAGATGGGCTCAAGCTTGTTTGGTTCGTTGCGTAAAATGTTCCGTTCTGATTTGCCTGGGTCGATGTTTGAGAAAAACTTTAAGGGCAAGCATTCAAATTTTGTTAAGTTTGATAGTTCGGAATTTAAATCAACTGCGCCTGATGTATTTGACAAAGATTGGGCTGGGCTTGTGAAAGATTATGAGGATTCGGTTAAGGCGATTGATTCAAAATCTAAAGAGTTTAGAGAAAAGTCTAAAGAGCTTAGAGAAAAGAGAGAGGCGCAGAGAAAATGTTTCTATTATGATGTAACTAATAAAAAGTTTGATGAGCCTGTTGCAATGCTTCAGCAAGGTGAAATTTTAGAGGATATTGAATTGGACGACAGGCCGGACAAATTACTTGGCATTTTTGACAGGCCGGTTGCAGCAAAATCAAGGAGAGGCGATGGTGTGGCGTATGGACCGGATTTGCCGTTTCTTGTTTATAATGGTAGTGGTGAGCCTGAGCAAGGTTTGATTGATGTAAGTGTTCGTGAAAAAAGTGGTAGATTAAGACATATTGGAAAGGCTCCAGTTTCCGAGATCGATTATAGTAGTGCTGACGCTGTTAAAAAGTCGGCTATAAAAGCAGTGAAGTCGGAAGAAGGAATTGTTGAAAAGGTTTACTACCGCGATGGCAAAGGGCGTAGACATTATTTGGGAAGTTCAGATGGCGTTTTAAAAAAATCGGTTGCAGCGAAGAAACTGAATCAAGATGACGGGTCAATGTATCAGGTAGAAGGGTTAGGTGGAATTTTAGAAAAACAATCGGTTGCAGCGAAGAAATCGAATCAAGATGACGGGTCAATGTATCAGGTAGAAGGGTTAAGTGGAATTTTAGATAATTCAGCCTATGAAAATGCAACCAAAGGGTTTAGTTCGAGTTTGCCGAAACCTTCAAAAGAGCGGGAATTACTTGGTATAATACGATGAAAATTTAAGATGTTTTAAAGTAGAATGAAAGCGGGGTTTGGTTTGTGAATAGTGAGGAGGTTGTTCGTAATTTTGCGATAATAGCTCATATTGATCATGGCAAAACTTCGCTTGCTGATAGTTTAATTACGCGAGCTGACGCCACCGAGATTCGAAAGAAGTTGAGTTTGCATCTTGATAGTTTAGATGTTGAAAAAAATCGTGGCATAACAATAAAATCCAGCGTTTTGACTTTGTTTTTTAGCTTAGATTCTGGCAAGATGCTTAGAGTCAATTTAATAGATACGCCGGGTCATGTTGACTTTTCTTATGAAGTTGAAAGAGCATTGGCTTGTTGTGATGGGGCGGTTTTACTTGTTGATTCAACTCAGGGAGTTCAGGCTCAAACCGTTGCTAATTTGAATTTGGCTTTGAGTTTGGGTCTTGAAATCTTGCCGGTTTTAAGCAAAATTGATTTGCCTAGCAGTAATCCTGAATTGGTTTTGGGGCAGTTGCGTGGCAAGTTTAGTTTTGATGAGAATTCGTGTGTTAAGGTTTCGGCCAAAACAGGTGAAGGTATAGATGATTTGCTTGAAAAAATAGCGAGTTTTTTCCCGGCTCCAAGGGTCATAAATCAAAGTTGTTTGCAGGCTTTGGTTTTTGATGCATATTATGATGATTTTTTGGGCGTCGTTTTTCTTGTTAAGGTTTTGAGCGGTGTTTTCAAATCAGGAAGTTCGGTTAGATTAATTAATTCTAAGCTTAATGTTAAGGTTTCAAGAGTTGGGTTTGTTGAGGTTTCAGGTTTCAAAAGCAGGCCTAGTTTGGTGCCTGGTGAACTTGGTTTCGTGTGTAGTAACCTAAAATCAATAAGTCATAGTGTTATTGGTGACACAATAACCGAATCCGAGAGTTTGGATGTGGTTCCTTTAGCTGGGTTTAAAAGGAAGTTGCCGCTTGTTTTTTCTTCTATTTTTCCGCTTAGTTCCGATGGATATGATGATTTAAAGACAGCACTAAGCAAATTAACGCTTAACGATTGTTCGGTTTCGCTGCAAAATGAAAGTTCTGCAGCGCTTGGATTTGGATTTAGATGCGGGTTTTTTGGAACGCTTCATTTGGAAGTTTTTTTGCAAAGGCTTGAAAGTGAGTTTCAAATTGAGGCAATAACTACATTGCCAAGCATAGCTTATGATGTGCTTTTAAAAGACGGTTCAATTTTGAATATTACTAGTCCGAATGATTTTCCTAGACGTGAAAATATTGACACGGTTTATGAGCCGTTTGTTAAGGCTACTATTTTGACGCCATCTCAGTTTGTTGGTGCTGTAATGGAATTATCGAACACAAAACGCGCTGTTTTTGATAATATGATCTATTTGGATGAAACCACGGTTGAACTAACCTATTTTTTCCCTATGGCCGAAATTGTTTTTAATTTTTTTGATGAGCTTAAAGCTGTGTCGAAGGGGTTTGCGACTTTTAATTATTTTGTTTGTGATAGTCGACCGACCGATGTTGAAAAGCTTGATATTTTGCTTGGTGGTGAACGAGTTGATGCGTTTTCTATGTTGGTATTTGCTGATAATGCACAGAAAAAAGGTAGGCAAATTGTTGAAAAGCTTAAAGAGACTATTCCGAGGCAGCTTTTCGATGTTGCTATACAGGCGGCGGTTGGTTCAAAAATTGTTGCACGTCAAACGGTTAAAGCTCTTAGGAAGGATGTTTTGGCAAAATGTTATGGCGGTGATATAACTCGTAAGAAGAAATTGCTTGAAAAACAAAAGCGAGGCAAGAAGAGAATGCGTCAGGTTGGTTCGGTGGAAATTCCGCAGGAAGCGTTTCTTGCCGTTCTAAAATCGAAATGATTTGCAGCAAAAACGGAAGTATGGCGGATAAAGCGAGGTTCAATGGTTTTGCAAAACAAAATAGGAACAAAAATGGGTTGGGTATTTATATTCATGTTCCGTTTTGTGAGCGAAAGTGTTTTTATTGTAATTTTTTTTCGGTGACTAGTTTAAATTTGATCGATGAATATGTTGATTGTTTGTGCGCTGAAATTAGAACTAAGAGTTGTAGTGAATGCGTTGTGGATTCCATATATTTTGGCGGAGGAACTCCAAATTTGCTTAATTTAAATCATGTGAATCGAATTTTGAGCGCTATTGATTTGAGTTTTTCGGTTTCTAGTTGTGCAGAAATTAGTTTGGAGTTTAACCCGACGTTTGGTTGTTATGATTACTTGAAAGACCTTTTTCAACTGGGAGTTAATAGATTATCGATTGGGATTCAATCTTCTGATGATTTTCAGCTTGAAAAACTTGGAAGATTGCACAGGTTTTGTGATGCGAAAGCGGCGGTTTTTGATGCGTTTAGGGCAGGGTTCGAAAACGTTTCGTCGGATCTGTTAATTGCAACACCTGGGCAGACTGTTAGGAGCTTGAATTCGAGTTTGAATGCTTTTTTAGGGCTAAATTTAACTCATGTTTCAGCATATGTTTTAAAAATTGAGCCGCGAACTTATTTTTTTGAAAACAAACCTGTAAATATGCCAGATGCAGATGAAATAGCAGATTTGTATTTGATTGCGGTTGAGTTTTTAAAAGATAGAGGTTTTAAGCAGTATGAAATCTCGAATTTTGCACGGCCTGGATTTGAGTGTGTTCACAATTTGAAATATTGGAATTTGCAACCATATTTGGGGTTTGGCCCTGGTTCACATTCGTTTTTTGGCGGGAACAGGTTTTTCAATCCATCTGATTTGAAGTCCTATTTGAACTATGAATTTGAGCCGGTTGATGAGCCTAAAATTTTGCATGAAAATTTTGAATGGCTGATGTTGATGACGAGGTTGAGTTGCGAAATTACCGATTCTAGCCTTGAAGAGCATGGTTTTTGTGGGCAAAAATTCAAAAATAAGCTCAAAATTTTAGCCAACAAGGGTTTTATCAAATTAACTTCGGCTGGGTTTGAGATGACTGCCAAAGGGTTTTTGTTGCAAAACAGTGTGCTAATGTTTCTCATAGATTAACGTATCAAATTAATAAGCTGTTTGGTTTGTGTTCTATTTTGTTTTCTTGTTTTTGCTAGCTATTTTAGCCCTGGTTTGGTTGTTTCAAATTGATTTTCGGATTCGTAAATTTAAAGGGGTGACTTCTAGCAGTTCATCGGGTTTCAAATATTCTATTGATTCTTCTAGGCTCATTTTTTTTGGTGGAATCAGTCGTAATGCGTCATCTGACCCGGAAGCTCGCATGTTTGTCAAATGCTTTTTCTTACATACATTAACGACGATATCATCTTTTTTTGGAGTTTGACCAACAACCATGCCTTCGTAAAC